>NZ_JBMIOP010000253.1:0-13646 GCF_049197365.1 Mycobacterium sp. THU-M104 | reverse complement strand
GACCGCCGCGCGGGCGGACTGCTCGCTGTCCCCCGCCGGTGCCGTCACAGCAAAAACGTCAGCCACGGTCGATCCGAACGTGTTGACCTTCGCCCAGACGATGTCGGCCCCGGCCCGTTCCAGAGCCCGGCTCAGCAGCGCCAGCAGGCCCACCCTGTCCATGGCGCGGACCTCCAGAATCAGTTGACCGCGAACCGCTGTCTCCAGCCACACGATGCGGGGCGGTGCGGTCGAACGCGTGACGGGCACGCCGAACTGCACCTCACCGGCCCGCGCGGTAGCCGCGCTCACCGCGTCGCTGTCGCGCTTCTCCAGCGTCCCCAGCACGTCGACGTCACCCCCCAGGGCGCCGGCGAACTGCAGGCGCAGCAGGCCCGCCTCGGGCGGCGAACCGAACAGCGGCGACGCCGCGAACTCGATGATCGCGACATCGCCGTCAACGTTGGCCGACGCCGAATGAATACGCAGCGAGTTCAGCGCCAGCACCGCGGCAGCGTTGGACACCAGCCCCCGCTGATTCGACGCTATCATCACAACCTGCAGACGCTCGCTGCCGCCGGGCTTGATTTCCACCTGCACTGGACGCTCACCAACCACCGAACGATATTGCTGCGCAATGGGTTCAGCTCTCGGTAGCGCCTCACCGGCCATCACCATCCGGCAACGGCGAACCAGGTCGTCGATCAGGGACGCCTTCCATTCGCTCCACACCCCGGGGCCGGTGGCCTTCGAATCCGCCTCGGTCAGCGCGTGCAACACCTCGAGCAGCAGGCCGTCCCCGCCCAGGGCTTCCGACACCGCCGTGATGGTTTCGGGGTCCAGCAGGTTGCGCCGGGTGGCGACCACCGGCAGCAGCAGGTGGTGGCGCACCAGCTTTGACAACAGTTCGGTGTCCGCGGGTGAGATCCCCAGCCGGGAACCGATCCTCAGGGCCATCTCGGCCCCGAGCACACTGTGGTCGACATCCCTGCCCTTGCCGATGTCGTGCAGCAGCGCGCCGAGCGCAAGCAAATCGGGACGCGCCACCCGGGTCGACAGCGGCGCGGCGTTGACCATGGTTTCGACCAGGTGCCGGTCCACCGTCCACTTGTGTGCCACGTCGCGCGGCGGAAGGTCGCGGATGGCATCCCATTCCGGCAGTAGCCGGCCCCACAACCCGGTACGGTCGAGCGCCTCGATGGTGGCCACCGCGGTCGGACCGGCGGACAACACGACCAGGAAATCGTCCAGCGCCTCGCGCGGCCACGGAGTCGGCAGATCGGGGGCGTCGGCGGCCAGCCGGCTCAGCGTGCCGGCGCCGATCGGCAGTCCCTTGTCGGCCGACGCGGCGGCCACCCGCAGGACCAGCCCCGCGTCGGTGCCGGGACGCGCGTCGCGGGCGAGCACGATTTCGCCCGCATAGTCGACGACCCCCTCATCGAGGGGCCGACGCTTCGGGCGCCGCACCAGGGCGGTGATCCCGCGCCGCGGCAACGCGATCTGCGCGGTCCGCAGCCCGGTCTCGGCGTGGTAGGCGATGGTGCGACAGGCGCCGGACAGGATGCGGGCCAGATCGAACCTGTCGCCGAAACCCAGTGCGGCGCTGATCTCGTCGGCGAACTGGGCCAGTAGCAGGTCCCGCCCACGCCCGGACACCAGGTGCAGTTCGGTGCGCACGTCGAGCAGCGTCAGATAGGCGGCATCCAGTGAGCCGCCGGGCATGTCCGGGTTGGCCATGCCGTGGCGGTCGATGAGCTGTGCGAGCCCCAAGGCGTCCAGCAACTGCACGTCGCGAAGGCCGCCGCGCCCCGACTTCAGGTCGGGCTCGGCCCGTTGGGCGATCCGGCCGCAGCGCTGCCACCGGGCGTGGGTGATCTCCACCAGCTCGTCCATCCGGGAGCGAATGGCGCTGCGCCACCCTCGCCGCACGCCGACGATCAGCTCCTCCGACAGCCGCGCATCCCCCACCACGTGGCGCGCGTCCAGCATGCCCAGGGCGGCCACCATGTCGCTGTCGGCCACGCCGAGGGCACCCGACACGGTGCGCACGCTGTGGTCAAGTCGAATGTTGGCGTCCCACAACGGATACCATAATCCATCGGCGACCCGCTCGAGGACTTCGGCGGGCTTGTCGTCGTGCAACAGCATCAGGTCCAGGTCCGAGTACGGCAGCAGTTCGCGGCGGCCCAGGCCGCCGACGCCGACGACCGCGAAGCCGCTGTCGCCGGTGATCCCGATCTCGGCCGCTTTGGCCGCCAACCAGGACTCGTGCAGATCCAGCCAGGCCCGTCGCAGACCCGCCGGGCCGAGTTCACCACCCTCGGCCGCCAGGCTGCGCCGGGCCGCGACCAAGTCCTCTGGCCTGCAAGCCTTTTCTGTCCACGACGGGTCGGGCCGGTTCGGGGTCATCCCTCCGCGGTCCGGATCAACGACGTCCGGCCCGCGTCACAGCGCATCGGTCCCGCGTTCACCGGTGCGCACCCGCACAATGGTTTCCACGGGGCTGACCCAGACTTTGCCGTCACCGATCTTGCCGGTGCGCGCCGCCCGCACGATACTGTCCACGACCTTGTCGACGATGGAGTCGTCGACAACGACCTCGATCCGGATCTTGGGAACGAAATCGACCGAGTACTCGGCACCACGGTAGACCTCGGTGTGACCCTTCTGGCGTCCGTAGCCCTGGATCTCGCTGACCGTCATCCCGAGGACACCCACATCTTCGATCGCGGTCTTGACGTCATCAAGGGTGAACGGCTTGACGATTGCGGTGATCAGCTTCATTTCTACTCGGCCTCAACTTTCTCGCCAGCTAGCTCCTGCTCCAGCCCGTTCCGGGTGTCCGCTACGGCAACCCGGGTGGGAAGCACCGAGCCAGTCGACACGGCGAAATCGTAACTGCTCTCGGCGTGCTCGGACTCGTCGATGCCCGCGGCTTCCGCCTCGGGGCTCAGGCGAAGTCCCATCGTGTATTTGAGGATCACCGCCAAAACCAGCGTGACCACGCCAGAATAGATCAGGACGCTGAACGCACCGGCGGCCTGCCGCTCCAGCTGGGCCCAGCCGCCACCGTAGAACAATCCCTGCGACACGCCCGCCACGCCGTTGATGGCCGGGGATTCGGGCGCGGCGAGCAGGCCGATCAGCAGCGTTCCCGCCAGACCGCCGACCAGGTGGACGCCGACCACGTCGAGCGAATCGTCGAAGCCCAGCTTGAACTTCAGCCCGACCGCCAGCGCGCACACCGCCCCGGCGACCGCGCCGACCACCAGCGCGCCCAGCACGTTGACCGACGAGCACGACGGTGTGATGGCAACCAGCCCCGCCACGATTCCCGATGCCGCACCCAGCGTCGTCGCCTTGCCGTCACGGATGCGCTCGGTGGCCAGCCAGGTCAGCATGGCCGCGGCCGTCGCGATCGTGGTGGTCACGAACGTGGTACCGGCCGAGCCGTTGGAACTGGTGGCCGAACCGGCGTTGAAGCCGTACCAGCCGAACCACAGCAGGCCCGCGCCGAGCATGACGAACGGCAGGTTGTGCGGGCGGAACAGCGTGGTGGGCCAGCCCTTGCGCCTGCCCAGCACGATCGCCAGCATCAGGCCCGCCACGCCGGCGTTGATGTGGACCGCGGTACCACCGGCGAAGTCGATCGCGTGCAGCTTGTTGGCGATCCAGCCGCCGTGCTCGGCCACCGTGCCGTCGAAGGCGAACACCCAGTGCGCGATCGGGAAGTAGACCAGCGTCGCCCACAGTCCGGAGAACACCAGCCAGGCGCTGAACCTCAACCGGTCGGACACCGCACCGGAGACCAGCGCGACCGTGATGATCGCGAACATCAACTGGAACGCCACGAACACCGTGGCCGGAATGCTGCCGACCAGCGGGATGTCGGCTGCGGCGGTGCCGGCGCCCGCGTCCGCCTTCACCGCGTTCCCGCCGATGAGACCCTTGAGGCCCCAGAATTGGCCCGGGTCACCGGCGACATTGCCTTTGTCGTCGCCGAAGGCCATCGAATAGCCGTAGAGCACCCACAGAATCGTCACCACGCCCATTGCGCTGATGCTCATCATGATCATGTTGAGCACACTGCGAGCGCGGACCATGCCGCCGTAGAAGAACGCCAGACCCGGCGTCATCAACAACACCAACGCAGAACTCGCCAGCATCCAGGCGGTATCGCCGGTATCTGGCTGACCCATCATCGGGAACGTCACTCGTTACCACCTCCGGTCGACCGTGAGCCGGCCGTCAGACATGTGCCTGACGTCCTGATCTGTGAACCTTGCGAGATGGTTGTTTCCGCGTTGGAGCCGCCGTGTTTCGGCGGTATTAACGTCGGGCTCGTTGTGTAAGGGGGTTGCGCAACGGGTTTCAGCCGAGCAGCGCGTCGACGAAAGCGGCCGCCTCGAACGGCGCGAGGTCGTCGGGTCCTTCGCCGAGCCCGACCAGCTTCACCGGCACCCCGAGCTCCTGCTGGACCCGGAACACGATGCCACCCTTGGCCGTTCCGTCGAGCTTGGTCAGCACCGCGCCGGTGATGTCGACCACCTCGGCGAAAACGCGGGCCTGGGCCAGCCCGTTCTGCCCGATGGTGGCGTCGAGCACCAGCAACACCTCGTCGACCTCGGCGCGTTTGGTCACCACTCGCTTGACCTTGCCCAGCTCGTCCATCAGCCCGACCTTGGTGTGCAGTCGACCCGCGGTGTCGATGAGCACGACGTCGGCGCCCGCGGCGATACCCTTCTCGACGGCATCGAAGGCCACCGACCCCGGGTCGGCCCCGTCGGGGCCGCGCACCACGTCGGCGCCCACCCGCGACGCCCACATCTCGAGCTGGTCGGCCGCCGCGGCACGGAAGGTGTCGGCAGCGCCCAGCACGACGCGCCGGCCGTCGGCCACCAGCACCCGCGCCAGTTTGCCGACCGTCGTCGTCTTCCCGGTGCCGTTGACACCGACGACCAGGAGCACCGACGGACGGTCGGCGTGGGGCAGGGCGTGGATCGAGCGGTCCAAGCCCGGCTTCAGCTCCGCGAGCAGCACGTCGCGCAGCGCGGCCTTGGCGTCGGCCTCGGTGCGCACGTCGCTGCCGGCCAGGCGGCTGCGCAGTTGCGTCATCACCGATTCGGTGACCACGGGTCCCAGGTCGGCGATCAGCAGGGTGTCCTCGACCTCCTGCCAGGAGTCCTCATCCAGGTCGCCGCCGCCGATCAGGCCCAGCAGGCTGCGCCCGAACGCGTTCTGCGATTTGGCCAGCCGGCCGCGTAGCCGTTCGAGCCGACCCTCGGTCGGCTCGATGGCCTCGATCCCGGGGGCTTGGGGGGCTTGGGGAGCTTGGGGAGCGGCCGCCTCGGGGGCCTGCAAAGCTTCCGGTGGCGGCGCGCTGGTCTCGGGTTCGGGAAACCCGACGTCGGAGACCGTGTCGAGCCGCTCCTCAGTCGCCGCACCCTGGCTGAACGTGATGCCCGACGACGCGGTGTAGCCACGCGGACGCGCGAGCGCGCCGGGCTCCGGCCGGGCCAGCCTGATGCGTCGACGCCGGTAACGCACCAGGCCCACCACCAGTGCGGCGATGACCAGCAGGACGGCTATCGTGCTCAAGACCGCGAGGGCGATCCAAAATCCTTGTGACACGCTGACATTGTTCCAGCCCCCGGATCGGCGTCGGGCGGCGGCAGCCGCTGCACCCGCGCTCGCGCGCCCTAATCGGAAGCCGAGGCCAGCTGCTGAACCTGCTGGCCGCGCATGCGCTGCGAGATGACCGCGGTGATTCCGTCGCCCTGCATGGTCACGCCGTAGAGCGCGTCGGCGATCTCCATCGTCGGCTTCTGGTGGGTGATGATCAGCAGCTGCGAGCGCGCTCGCAGCAGCTCGAACAACGTGAGCAGGCGGCGCAGGTTGGTGTCGTCGAGCGCCGCCTCGACCTCGTCCATGATGTAGAACGGCGACGGGCGGGCGCGGAAGATCGCCACCAGCATCGCCACCGCGGTCAGCGCCTTCTCGCCGCCGGACAGTAACGAGAGCCGGGTGACCTTCTTGCCAGGCGGACGCGCCTCCACCTCGATGCCGGTGGTGAGCATGTCGTCGGGAGCGGTCAACCGCAGCCGGCCCTCGCCGCCGGGGAAGAGCACCGTGAAGACCTCCCGGAACTCCCGTTCGACGTCGACGAACGCTTCGCTGAACACACTCAGGATGCGGGCGTCGACGTCGGCGACGACGTCCAGCAGGTCCGTGCGGGCGGCCTTGACGTCCTCGAGCTGGGTGGACAGGAAGTTGTAGCGCTCCTCGAGGGCGGCGAACTCCTCCAGCGCCAGCGGATTGACCCGGCCCAGCTCGGCCAGCTCGCGTTCGGCGCGTTTGGCGCGGCGCTCCTGGGTGGGCCGGTCATAGGGCATCGGGGCCGGCGCGACCACCTGCTCGCCGCGCTCGCGGGCCTGCTCGAACTCGGCCATCTCCAGCTCGCTGGGTGGCAGCCCGACATGCGGGCCGTACTCGGCGACCAGGTCGGCCGGAGCCATCCCGAACTGTTCGAGCACCGTCTGCTCGAGCTGCTCGATCCGCAGCGCCGCCTGGGCGTTGGCGACCTCGTCGCGGTGCAGCGAATCGGTGAGGGCGGCCACCCGGGCGCCCAGCGCGTTCACCTCGCCGCGCACCGCGGCCATCGCCGCCGAGCGCTGCTGCCGCTCGGCGACCAGCGCATCACGGATCTGCGAGGCCGCGCGGACCACCCGGTCCAGGCGGGCGGCCAGCAACCGCCCGGCGTCGGCCACCGCCGCGGCGACGGCGGCGGCACGCAGCCGCGCGGCGCGCGCCTGCTCGGCGCGCGCCCGGGCCTCGCGTTCTGCGGCGGCCGCCCGGCGCAGCGAATCCGCCCGCCCACGCACCGCGTTGGCCCGCTCCTCGGCGGTGCGCAGCGCCAGCCGGGCCTCCACCTCCACGCCGCGGGCGCTCTCGGCGGCGGCGGCGATCTGTTGGCGACCGATCGTCGGGTCGGGCTCTGCAGCCTGAACGTGCTGGGTTTCCCGGGCGTTGCGCAGCCGGGTCTCGAGCCCGGTGACCTCTTCGACGGTGTGTGCGCGCCCGGATTCCAGCTCCTCGCGCTGCCTCAGCAACCGGTTCCACTCCTCCTCGGCCGCGCGGGCGTCCTGCCCGAGCCGGCCCAGCTGCTCGTACATCGCCGAGATGGTGGTGTCGGACTCGTTGAGCGCGGCCAACGCCTGCTCGGCGGAGTCCCGGCGGGCCGCCTGCTCGGCCAGCGCGCCCGACAGCGCCGCGCTCAGGCCGGCGACCTGCGCTTCCGCCGCAGCCAGCTCGCTGCCGGCCTTGTCGATCTCAGAGGCGATCTCCAGCGTGGACATCGTGCGGTCGGAGCCGCCGTTCACCCAGCCGGCGCCCACGAGGTCGCCGTCGAGCGTCACCGCGCGCCACCGCGGGCGGGCTGCGACCAGATCGAGAGCCGTGGCGAGGTCGTCGACCACCGCGACGCCGGAAAGCATGGCGGTCAACGCACCACGCAGCCGCGCCGGTGTCTCGACCAGGTCCAGCGCCCACACCGCGCCGGCGGGCAATTCGCCGGCCCCCGCAGCATCCTCCGAGGCCGGCCAATCGCCCAGCACCAGGGCCGCGCGCCCGCCGTCGGCGTCCTTGAGCGCGGCGACCGCGGCCCGGGCCGCGCCCAGGCTCTCGGCGCCCAGCGCGTCGGCCGCCGAGCCCAGCACGGCGGCCACCGCCGCCTCGTAGCCCGCGCGGACCTTGACCATCTTGGCGATCGGCCCCAACAGCCCCGCACCGCCGTGGTGCTCGGAGAGCCACGCCGCGCCGTTCTTGCGTTCCAATCCCACCGAGAGCGCGTCGATGCGGGCCCGCAACGAGGCCACCTGCCGTTCGGCGCCCCGCTCGGAGGCCTGCAGCTCGGCGACGCGCTGGTCGGCCGACCGCAGCGCCGCCACCGTCCGTTCGTGGTGCTCGTCGAGGCCCCTCTCGCCCTGGTCGAGCTCGCCGACCCGCCCCTGCACGGTCTCGAACTCGGCCCTGGTCTGCTGCACCCGCGCGGCGGCCTGTTCGATGCGCTCGGACAGCCGCGCGACGCTCTCGTCGATCGACTCGACGCGTGCGCGCATGGTCTCGACCTGACCGGCCAGCCTGGCCAGGCCCTCCCGCCGGTCCGCCTCGGCGCGCACCGCCGCCAGGTGGGCCCGGTCGGCCTCGGCGGCTTCGCGCTCGCGCTCGGCCAGTTGCGCGCGGGCCGCCTCCAGCCGGGTGCGCGCGGCGGCCAGCTCCGCCTGCAGCTGACGCTCGGCGGCCTCGACCCGGTCGGCCTCGGCGTCCATATCCTCAGGGTTTCTGGGGTCGTTCCCGAGGTCGTCGTCGCTGGTCCTGACGGGCTCGACATCGAGATGCTGAGCGCGCTCGCTGGCGATGCGCACCGTCGCGGCCACACGTTCGGCCAGGGCGGACAGCCCGAACCAGGTGTGCTGGACCGACTCGGCGCGGGTCGAGAGCTCGGCCAGCGCGGTCTCGTGCGCGGTCAGCTCGTCGGACGCCACTGCGAGGCGGGCGGCGGCCTCGTCGTGCTCACGCCGCATCGCCGCTTCGGCCTCCAGGATCGCCGCGCGCTGGGTCTGCCGGCTGGTCAGGTCGTCGGCGGCCAGCCGCAACCGGGCGTCGCGCAGGTCGGCCTGGATTCGTGCGGCCCGCTGCGCCATTTCGGCTTGGCGGCCCAGCGGTTTGAGCTGGCGCCGCAGCTCGGTGGTCAGGTCGGTGAGCCGCGCCAGATTGGCCGACATCGCGTCGAGTTTGCGCAGCGCTTTTTCCTTGCGCTTGCGGTGCTTGAGCACGCCGGCGGCCTCTTCGATGAACGCGCGGCGATCCTCGGGCCGCGACTGCAGGATCTCGTCGAGCTTGCCCTGGCCCACGATGACGTGCATCTCCCGGCCGATCCCGGAGTCGCTCAGCAGCTCCTGGACGTCCATCAGCCGGCACCCGCTGCCGTTGATCTCGTACTCGCTGGCGCCGTCGCGGAACATGCGGCGGGTGATGGAAACCTCGGAGTAGTCGATGGGCAGCGCGTTGTCGGAGTTGTCGATGGTGACGGTGACCTCGGCGCGGCCCAGCGGGGCCCGCGACGAGGTGCCGGCGAAGATGACGTCCTCCATCTTCCCGCCGCGCAGCGTCTTGGCGCCCTGTTCCCCCATCACCCAGGCCAGGGCGTCGACCACGTTGGATTTGCCGGACCCGTTGGGGCCGACGACGGCGGTGATGCCCGGTTCGAAGCGCAGAGTCGTCGGCGATGCGAAGGACTTGAAGCCCTTCAGCGTCAGACTCTTGAGGTACACGGCGAGCCAGACTACCGCTCAAACCGCCCGGGTCAGCCGGACACAGGGGTGTCGGCTCACCCGAAATGCGCCAGCCGGCAGTCCGCGGCTGGGCAGTCACCGCTCGACAAAGCCGGCGAACCGCTCCTGCGGCGGCGACCAGTCGGCGACAACCCTGTCGACGCGTCCCGGTCGGTGAGGCCACGACTCCCCGCCTTCGAGCAGGTGCAGGAGTTTCTCGCCGGCTTCCCGCGACCCCTGGGCGATCACCAGCACGCGCCCGTCGGCCTGGTTGGCCGCATACCCGGTGAGCCCCAGTTCCAGCGCGCGGCACCGCGTCCACCAGCGAAAACCAACCCCCTGGACATTCCCGTGCACCCAGGCGACGAGCCGGACTTCAGGATCCGACATCGGTGACCCCGAAGCTGACTTCCGTCCCGGTCTTGAGCGTGCGCCCGACGGTGCAGACCTGGTCGATGGCCCGGTTCACCACCACCAGCAGGCGTTCCTTCTCCTCCGGCGACAGCGCGGACAGGTCCAGCTCCAAGGTCTCCTCGAGCCGCGGATAGCGTTGCTGCTCACGGTCGGCCGCGCCGGATACCCTGATCACGGCGCGGCAGTCGTCCCCGAGCCGGCGAGCCAGCGGCGAGTCGCTCGACATCCCACTGCACGCGGCGAGTGCGATCTTGAGGAGCTCACCCGGGGTGAACACGCCCTCGACGTCCTCGGAGCCGATAAGGACCTGCGCGCCGCGCGAGCTGTGCCCCGTGTAGCGATGCGGTCCGGTGCGTTCCACCCACAGATCAGTCATGACTCTTTTCTACCGGGCGTTTCTACCGGGCGTTTCTACCGGGCGTCCCCGGCGATGCCGCCCGGCATGTCGCGACCCTGGGCTCACACTCACGCGCGTGGCCGCGGCTGACACTTCGGGCAATAGAACGACGAGCGGTTCATGAACTTCTCCCGGCGCATCACCGCACCGCACCGCCGGCAGGCCCGGCCTTCGCGACCATAGGCGTCCAGCGACCGGTCGAAGTACCCCGATTCGCCGTTGACGTTGATGTAGAGCGAATCGAACGAGGTGCCGCCCTTTGCCAGCGCCTCGCGCATCACCTGTGCGGCGGCGTCCAGGACGGAAGCCAGACGCGGGCGGCTCAGCGTGGCGGCCACGCGCGCACCATGGACCTTGGCCCGCCACAGCGCCTCGTCGGCGTAGATGTTGCCGATTCCCGACACCACCTGCTGATCCAGCAGCTGGCGCTTGAGCTCGGAGTGCTTGCCGCGCAACACCCGCACGACGGCGTCGGCGTCGAACCGGGGGTCCAGCGGGTCACGGGCCAGGTGTGCGACGGGCGCCGGCACCACGGCGCCGTCGACTTCCACCAGGTCGGCGAGCAGCCACCCGCCGAAGGTGCGCTGGTCGGCAAAGCTCAGCACGGTCCCGTCGTCGAGCAGCGCGGAGATCCGCACGTGCTCGGCGCGCGGGACGGCACCCAGCAACATCTGCCCGCTCATGCCCAGGTGGACGACGAGCGCGGTGTCCAAACCCAGCAGCAGCCACAGATATTTGCCGCGGCGATCGGTCCCGGTGATCCGGGCTCCCAGCAGCCGGGACGTCAGATCGGCGGGCCCGCCTTCGTGGCGACGCGCCGCGCGGGGGTGGTGCACCCGGACCGCCGTGATGGTCCTGTCGACCACGTGGGACTGCAATCCGCGGCGCACCACCTCTACTTCAGGTAGTTCAGGCATCTGGTCGGGGAATCTGATTCGGGCATCTAGAAGGGCGTTTTCCCCGAGGTGTCGCGCGCATCCAGCGTTTTCCAGGTCGCTGCCGCGGCCTTCTGCTCGGCCTCCTTCTTGGAGCGCCCGGTGCCCCACCCGTATTCGATCTCCATCACGACGACCACCGCGGTGAATTCCTTGTCGTGGTCCGGGCCGGTGGAAGTCACCACGTAGGACGGCGCGCCCAGCCCACGTGCAGCGGTCAGCTCCTGCAGGCTGGTCTTCCAGTCCAGTCCGGCTCCCAGCGTCGGCGCGGCGTCCAGCAGCGCACCGAACAGCCGCAGGATCACGTCGCGCGCCGTGGTGATTCCGTGTTGCAGGTAGATCGCGCCCAGTAGGGATTCCATGCCGTCGGCCAGGATGCTCGACTTGTCGGCCCCGCCGGTGTTCGCCTCGCCGCGGCCCAACAACAGGTGGGCCCCGAGGCCCTCACCGGTCAGGTTGCGCGCGACGTCGGCCAGCGCCTGGGTGTTGACGACGCTGGCACGCAATTTGGCCAGGTCCCCCTCCGGCCGGTCGGGGTGGCGATGGAAGAGCTCGTCGGTGACGATCAGGCCCAGAACGGCGTCCCCGAGGAATTCGAGACGCTCGTTGGTCGGCAGGCCGCCGTGCTCGTAGGCGTAGCTACGGTGGGTCAACGCCAGCTCGAGCAACTCGTCGGCAAGGTCGACGCCCAGCGCGTCGAGCAGGTCTTGCCGCGAGGTCAACGCTCACCCCGCGTGGCGTCCGGCTTGGGATACAGCATCTCGGTCAGCTTGGCCCACCGCGGGTCGACACGGTCGTGGTGGTGGTCCGGATCGGCGGCCAGGGAGACGCCGCATGCGGGGCACAGCCCCGGGCAGTCGAGCCGGCACACCGGCGAGAACGGCAACTCCAGACCGACGGCGTCGACCACGGACTGTTCGAGGTCGATCGTGTCGTCGACGATGCGGCCGACCTCGTCTTCTTCGGTGGTCGCCTCGGTGGTGCTGCCCGGGTAGGCGAACAGCTCGGTCAGGGCGACCTGGATGCGCCCGTCGAGCGCGCCCAGGCAGCGGGAGCACTCCCCGGTGGTGGGCGCGGTGACCGTTCCGGTCACCAACACTCCCTCCGACACCGATTCGACCCGCAGATCCAGTTCCAGCGGTGCGCCCCGCTCGATCGCGATCATGTCCAGCCCGATGCGCGAGGAGCTGGGCACGGTGTCGCGCAGGGTGACCATCGCTCCCGGGCGCCTGCCGAGCGGTGTGATGTCCAGCGTCAAGGGCGAACCCCGACGGCGGTGCGCCGTGGTGCTGTACTGCCGCGTCATACCCGAAATCCTACGGCGCCGAGCGTGCAGCGCAGGGCTGAACCGGCGTTTGCCGCGGCACGCCGATGCGGTTAGCGGGTGGCGTAGTCGTGGGTGCCCGCCGCCGTCCGCAGTTGGTGGCGTCCGCGGCCCACGGAGCGGAGCGTGCCGTTGAGGAATTCCTCGAACTCGGCGAGCTTGCTGTCTACGTAGATGTCGCACTCGCCCCGGAGCCGGTCGGCCTCGGCGTGGGCGGTGTCGATGAGCCGGGCGGACTCGGCCTTGGCCGCCTGCACCACCTCGTTCTGGGAGACCAGTCGCTGCTGTTCTTTGATGCCCTCCTGCACAGCCTTCTCGTACGAGAGGTTGCCACTCTCGACCAGCCGGTCGCATTCAGCCTGGGCCCGGCTGGCGCTGGCCTCGTACTCGCGCTTGGCGGCCGCTGCAATGCGCGCCGCTTCCTCGCGGGCCTCGCCGACCATCCGTTCGCTGTGCTGGCGGGCCTCACTCACCATCCGGTCGGCCTGCGCCTTCGCGTCGGACAGGAGCCGGTCGGCCTCCGCGCGGGAGTGGTTGAGCATCGATTCGGATTCGGTGCTCGCCGCGCTCACCATGGATTCGGCGTGGTCCTTGGCTTCCTGCAGCATCGAGTCACGCGCGTCGAGGACATCCTGGGCGTCGTCCAGTTCGCCCGGGATCGCGTCCTTGATGTCGTCGACCAGTTCGAGCACGTCGCCGCGGGGCACCACGCAGCCGGCGGTCATCGGCACACCGCGGGCTTCTTCGACAATGGCCGCCAGTTCATCCAGCGCTTCAAAGACTCGGTACACGGCCATACCCTCCTGGGCGTCTCGCCAAAAAACTCTGTTGTTACCAGTGTGCCCTCTGTTACGTCTGTGGCAGTGGTGGCAGACCGGTGTGTCGGGCACTTGCCCGCCGAAGAACGGGTGACATGCCCGGCACGGGGCCGTCCACGCTCGCGAATGGCCATTCCCAGGAATGCGGAGCGCGCGGCGGGCCCCAATTTTCCGGTGCGACGATTCGGAGATCGAATTCGCGCAATGAGAGTTGTCCTTCCGCGGCGACGTTGAATCAATACCCCTAAGGGGTACAAATTGGGATGCACGGACGGCCGCGACCGGGCGGCGGAATTCATGGCGGTGCTCAGAGCGATCGGCGAGGCCCTGACGCTGGCCGACCACCCGGGCTGGGCGGCGCTGTGGGGGCCGGTCGTGGGCCCCGTCGTGGCGATCGCGTCGTTCGTCTGCTCGATCGGCAACGTGCCGCTCGCCGCGGTGCTGTGG
>NZ_JBMIOP010000243.1:0-38517 GCF_049197365.1 Mycobacterium sp. THU-M104 | reverse complement strand
GGGGTCGCCGGCGTCGGCATCGGTGTAGTAGAGCCGGATTTCGTAATAGCCGTAGTAGGCCACGTACAGACCGGTGAGCAGCACGACGACCCCGGCGATCCGCCCGACACAGGGCAGTACGCGACGAAAGGCGGCGCCGGCCGACGCTCCGGCGAGCGCGACGGCCAGCGCCGCCACCCCCACCGTGATGGTCATCCCGATGGCGTAGGCGAGGAAGGCCAGCACGCCCGAGAGCACCGAGCCCTGGTTGAACGTCATGCTGATCACGGCGAGAAAGGGGGCGATCGTGCACGACAGCGAGGCGATCGCATAGCCCACCCCGTAGCCGTACATCGATCCGAGCCGCGCGGTCGGCGTGCCTCCGAAGCGCTTGGGCAGGAGGACGGTGATGTCCTTGCCGGCCACGAGCCAGATCCCGACGCCGACGAGCAGAAATCCGATGACCACGGTGGCGAACGGCAGGTACTTCTGCGCCGAGGCGATCACGGGCGAGATGACCAGACCGAAGGCTCCGAAAACTGTCAGAAACCCCAGAGACATGCCGGCGGTGGCCCCGAGCGCGCGGAGCAGGGCCGCCGGGCGTGAGGTGCCATGGCTGCCGGCGATCACCAAGCCCAGGTAACCGGGCAGGAAGGCGAAGCCGCAGGGGTTGAGCGCGGCCACCAGGCCGGCGCCCAGCGCGAAGCTGAGCGCGGCGGTGTCGATCACCTGTTGGTCAATCCGCTGACCCGCTCGGCTAGTTCGGCTTCGGTGAGCTGGCCTTTGACGACATCGACGCTGCCGTCGGCGCGGATGAACGCCCACGCGGGTTGCCGGGTGATGCCGAATTTGGCCCACACCGTCCCGTCGGTGTCGGCCAATTGGGTGAGTCCACCGAGGTGGTATTTGTCGACGAAGGACTGCATCGATGACACCTGATCGCGTGCCGCCACCCCGACGAACGTCACGTGCGGGTTCGACGCCGCTACCTTGGCGAGGGCGGGTGCCTCCTGCTGGCACGTCGGGCACCAGGGCGCCCAGAACCACAGCACCGCCGGCTTACCCGCGAGGCTTTCTCCGGAGAACGGCTGTCCTGCTAGCGTTTTGGTGGAAAACTGCAGCTGAGACGGGGCGGCGGTCGCCTGGCCGGCCGCGGCGTTCGAGGACGCGGCAGGCGCGGTCGTCACTCCGGATCGCGTTTCCGGGGCACCGCATGCCGCGATGACGGTCGCGACGGCGACAGCGACCAGCGAGGCGGCCGGAAGACCTGACATGACACGTCCTTCCCGTCGGGGAGTGGAGCCGGGAGCTGCCACCATACTGTCTCCGTACGAAGATGGTATGTGCCCTGGCCAACGTCCGCCGCCGTCGATATGTTGGTCTGCGAAAACTATTGTACGCCTGGGATAATCAGGTCTCAGACGCATCGACGTCGCCTGGGTGTCGGTCAAGGAACGTTGAACCCCGAGCGGCGGCGCAACGAGCGGATGAGCGCTCGGGCGCCAGACCGCGCCGCCATGGTGCCGCGCAGCGAGACCGGCTGGGAGAAGGTCAAGGCGGGCCAACCGCGTTCGGCGGCTTGTTTGCGTAAGCCGCGGCCCGGGTTGACCACGCTGGGGTGGCCCACTGCTTGCAGCATCGGCAAGTCGGTGATCGAGTCGGAGTAGCCGTAGCAGTGTTCGAGCTGGTAGCCCTCGCGGGCTGTCAGCTCGCGTATCGCGTGCACCTTGCGTTCGCCGAAACAGTGGAACGCGACGTCGCCGGTGTACTTGCCGTTCTCGACCACCAGTCGGGTCGCCATGGCATGGGTGGCGCCCAGCGCGCGGGCGATCGGTTCCACGATGTCTTCACCCGACGCCGAGACGACGACGACGTCGCGGCCGCAAAGTTTGTGGGCGGCGATCAGGTCCGCGGCTTCGGCGAACACCAACGGCGCCACGATGTCATGCAGCCTCTCACTGACGATCGACCTGACCTGTGTCACATCCCAACCGGTGCACAAGTTGGCCATGTGGATGCGCATCCGATCCAGCGGGTCATGGTTGGCGCCGGCGAGCAAGAAGCGGAACTCGGCGTAAGCCGACTTGAGCACAGCGCGGCTGTCGAGCAGTCCATGGTCGTAGAACAATTCGCCGAATGCCACCGTGCTGGACTTGGCGATGATGGTCTTGTCCAGGTCGAAGAATGCGGCGGTGCGTGCGGCGGCGGCCGCTGTGTGCGGCGAGGTCTGCTGCGGTACGGCCTGGTCGGGGACGGTCACCGGCCCAGCATAGGTCGGCGACCCCACGGGGCGGCGATGTCCGCAGAAACGTCGCCGGGGCGCCTGCACGGGCCTGCTGGGATCCGATCTTCTGGGAAGACGCGAATACAATTGCAGGCCAGGGCTTTATCGCTGACCCGGTTATCGGCCTACGCTGGTTCAACTGCCGTCGGTTGTCTCGCGGCAAACCCGGTGAGCGCGTTCCTATACCTCCAGGAGGCCGTGGTCCTGCGCAATGATCTGTTTGGTGAGATCGTCCAACCACACCTGTATGCCGGTGCACACTCGGTCCGCGAGCGCAGCCAGCGATCGGTCCGCGACAACGATGATCGAGAGATCGCCGTTGTACGCCGACCCGATCAGCCCCAGGGCTTTCGTGCCGCCGGGGAGGGCGGCCAGCAAGCACTGTTCGAGGCGGCCGCCGAGACCGCTGATGCCTTCGGGCGGACCATTGAGCAATGTCGCGGTGACATTCCACTTCATCGGCCAGGTCTGGACTGCCCCTCCTTTGCCGAGCATGGAACGGATCGCGGGTTCATCGGAGTCGAGGGCTTGTCGCAGCCGGTCGGTGATGCAACGCAGGAGTTCAAGCGGGTTGTGCTGGGAGAGGGGCGCCGAGATGACCAAGTTGCTCGTCTGGGTCGAAGAATTGACGAAAACGTGGTGGGTGTCTTCACGCAAACTCTTCGGCACCCCGATTTTCAGAGGCGCGCTCAGCGGGATGCGTTCGGCAGCCAGTGCCTCCTCGAGGGCATGGGCCACCGCCGCAAGAAACACGGTGTTCACCGTCGCTCGTGGGATGCTGTCAGCCAGAGTTCGGAGTTCGTCGAGCGGTCGCGAAGTCGTACGGAAAACCCACTCCCCGCTCGCGGGCCGGTTGATCCCGGCCGGCCTGTACGGGTGCCGGACTTCCCGCCACACCAGCCCCGCCAGCCGGGTCAGATCCCGCGCAGCGGTCTGCGCGCGGTCGGGTGAACGCATCGCCCCGAGGGCTTTCCTGGATCCCCGCATGACACCGCGGCACCGCCAGGCCAACCCCTGTCGGACGAGTTCGTGCGTTGGCGGGGTTGAGACCTTGGGACGACCCGGGCAGGGCGGCGGCATGAAGTCGACGTCGAGAAGCGCCATGCCGAAGAGCGCGACGCATGCTTCCCCATCGCCCAGGACATGATGGACCTGGACGATGATGGCCCACTTGCCGTCCTGAAAACCTTCGACGATGTAGACCCGCCACGGTGGACGGCGCAGGTCGAGTGGCTCCAGTAGGTCCTCGACCGCCTGCATCAGCTCCGGGAATTGCCCCCCCGAAACACGTCGGCTCTGCAGGTGATGGTCGAGATCGAAGTCTTCGGCGTCGAACCACGCGGGCGGGGCCAACTTCAGCGGAGTGGCGACGACGTGCTGCATCAGCCGGGGAATAGAGGTCACCCGGGCATTGACGCGGTCCCGAACCTGGTCGAAGACAGGTTCAGAGTCGTCGGCGGGACGGTCGACGAAGCAGATGGCGATGAGTTCGCTTTGCGTGTTTCCGCCACGGAAAAAAGCGTGGGAGTCTCTGGAATTGAGGTACTCGGGCGTGTTGCCGTGATTACCCATGTCACTTCCTCGCCGTCATCCGTGCTGTCTTCATCACGTTGTCTTCATCACGCTGTCTTCATCACGCTGTCTTCATCACAAATGTTTGTGCTTGTTGACTCGTAACAATGCTTGTGTATCCAAAACTATGCTCACCGGGGCTGTGAGGTGCCCGTGAAATGCCTGGGACCGCGGCCTCGCACCGGGTCGGTGTCTGGTAGCCGAGGGCTTTGTCCAGTCACCGGTGCTGTGTGAGCCCACATTCGGCGCCGGACGGCTCGACGTTGTCGACAGGCTCCGCAGCCCTTCACCAGGTGCAATTCAAACCTGTCCTCGGCGACCCGGTTTCAAGGTAGCGTGGTGAATCCCTTCAGGACGGGCAACCTGGGAAATCGGCTTCAAGACTTTTCGACGATGCGGACCGCACCGTCGGTGGACTCCGGCAACGCAGGTCGCGGGTGTTCTGGCAGGGCCACTGCTCGTGGTGGATCTTCCCAGGGGTTGCGGAGGTCCGCCGCATGCCTTCGCCGGCGTTGGACCTGGCGTCGTGTACACGGGGGCGAAGCCGGCGACGGCTGAAAGGGGTCCGGTACGAATGCAGTCTGAGCAACGCCTGCGCGAGGAGCTGGCAGGTGTGCTGCGGGATGCGGGTCTGGGGCAGATCGACGATCCCGATATCCTCGATCTCGATTTCGAGGAGCAACTCGGGCTGGGCAGCATCGAACTGGCCGACCTGTTGATCCGGGTCGGTGGTGCGTACGCAGTCGAGTTACCTGCCGACGGGGTCGGAAGGTTTCGTCGGCCGCGTGATGTCCTCGAGGCGGTCGATCAAGCGCTCGGCGCCGGTGGGGCGGCCACGGGCCGACCGGCCGTCGCGCGGCTTCCGCAGGTATCGACCCGGGACGCGTCGATATCGAACCTGTCGCAGACGCTGCCGGAGGCGTCGAATCTGCTCGATCTGCTACGTTTTCGCGCCGTCAAGGACGGCCGGCATCCCCACCTGAAGTTCCTCACGGCGGATGGGCACGTGAGTGTGCTGGATTTCGGTGAACTCTGGGACCGCGGACGGCGCGCAGCTGCGGGATTGGCAAACCTCGGCTTGGGAACCGGAGACCGCGTCGCGATTGTGGCGCTGACCGGTCCCGACTTCTTCGTCGCCTTCGTGGCCGCGCTGTGTGCGGGAGGGGTTCCCGTACCGATTTATCCGCCCGTGCGACTCGACGAGCTGGATGGCTATGTCCGGCGGCAAAGTCGGATTCTGCGAAGTGCCGGCGCGGCTTTCATCGTCTCTGATCCGCAGTTCAAAGGTGCTGCGGAGCTGCTGTGTCGGGCTACGCCAAGCCTGCGGGAATCCGCGACGGTGGACTCCCTCACCGGCGGCGCGGGATCCTTCTGTGTCGAGTCGCCCTGCGAGCTCGCGCTGATCCAATACACGTCTGGAAGTACGGGAGACCCCAAGGGTGTGGCGCTGACGCACGCCAACCTGATGGCGAACATCCGAGCGATCAGCGAGATGACCGTTCGCGCCGGCCTGCGTCCCTCGGATGTCGCGGTGTCCTGGATGCCGCTCTACCACGACTTCGGGCTCATCGGGAGCTGGATGGGGGTAGGGCTCTGCACAGGAGTCACGATCGTGATGATGTCGCCGGTCGATTTCCTGACCAAGCCGGCGTCCTGGCTGTGGGCCATCGACAGGTTTCGGGCGAACGCCGTCGCGACCACGACCTTCGGGCTCAACCATGTCACGCGGCGCGTCTCGGATGACCACATCGCCGGAGTGGACCTTTCCAGCATCACATTCGCGGCGCTGGGGGCGGAGCCCATCCGGGTCAGCGCCCTCGACGATTTTTGCCGTCGCTTCGAGCCCTACGGCTTCCAACGGAGCGCGTTCACTCCCGCCTACGGACTCGCAGAAACGTGTGTTGCGGTGACGTTCGCGCTCGGCGGGCCGCGGGTGGACAACGTCGACGCCGATCGGCTGGCGGTGGACCGTCGTGCGGTGCCCGCGGGCCCCGCATCCCGGATACGCAGCCTGGTTTCCGTCGGCACGCCTATCGGTGATCAGCAGGTCCGAGTCGTCGACGCGACGGGCCAGGGGCATGAGCCGATAGCGGAGCGCAACGAGGGCCGTGTGCTGATCCGGGGGAAGTCGGTGATGGCCGGTTATTTCGGCCGACCGGAAGCCACCGCTGCGGTTCGGATGGGCGACTGGCTCGATACCGGCGACCTGGGCTACCTGGCCGACGGGGAACTGTTCATCACCGGACGCGTCAAGGACCTGATCATCAAGGCAGGCCGCAACTACCACCCGCAGGACATCGAGCAAGCCGTCGGCGAGTTGCCCGGCGTGCGCAAAGGGTGCGTGATCGCGTTCGGTGAGGAGATGCCGGAGCACGGCGAGGGCATAGTGGTGGTCGCCGAAACCGCCGCCGAGGCCGGATGCCACGACGAACTCAAAGCTCTGATCCGTGCGGCGGTCGTCGAGACAACGGGTACATCGGCCGACGACGTCATGCTGGTACGGCGTGGCAGCGTGCTCAAGACGTCCAGCGGCAAGCTGCGACGCCAAGAAACCCGGCAGGCGTATCGGGACAGAACCTTGGGCAAGAGCACAGCGGGACGTTGGCGGTCGGCCACGACGATCGCCCGGCTGGGCTGGTACCGAGCGCGAACAGTAGCTGACCGGTGTCGCCAGAGCGTCGTCGGTGCCTACATCGCCGGCATGACGATGCTCGTCGTGCTGATCTTCGCGGGCTCGACACTGTGGGTTAGGGGTCGGGCCGGCACGTGGCGCTTCGCGCAACGCACACTTCGCCTTTGGTTCGCTGCGACCGGGATGTCGTTTCGGCGCACGGGTGTCCCGCTCCCCGACGGTCAGGCGCTCTACGTCAGCAATCACCCCACCGACATGGATCCACTCCTGCTCGTCGGCGCTCTGGACCGGCCGGTTTCGATGACCGGAAAGGGGCGACTGTTCACCGGCTTGTTCGGGGTGCTCGCCGAACGCCTCGGCGTCATAGCCCTCGATCCCGGCTCGGTGGAATCCTCGCTGGCGTCCTACGAGCGAATGCAGACGCTGCTCAAAGAGGACGTATCGATCCACATATTCCCTGAGGGCGAACGCCGCGACACCCCGGGTATCTACCCTTTCCGGCTGGGCGCGTTCAAGCTGGCCGCCAGCACGGGAATCCCGATCGTCCCGTTGGCGCTGAAGGGCCCGCGGGAGGTGATGCGGGGCCGGCCATACCGGTCCGCCGCCCTCGAAGTCGAGGTCCTTCCCGCTGTCCGGCTCGCGTGCGATCCGTCCGATCTGGCGGCACTGGCGCAAGGGCGGACGGAGATTCGACGCATGATCGCCGACGCGACCGGTGAGCCGCTCGTTGACAGCCGCGGCCTCAAGAAGCCGGTTGTCAGGGACTCGGTCGTCACCCGATTCACCACATGGGGCGACCGGAGCAGGGCGCGGTCGCGTTGAGGGAGCCGTGCGGCTGGGCGCGCGGAACTTGCGCGCCCAGCCGGGTCAGTTGCGGCCGCGTTGCCACCAGCGTTGCCCGGGTTCCTTGGGGTGGCCCGGGCACCACTGCGATGCGGGCACGGTTCGGCGGACCTGTTCCACGTGTGCTCCGCATCCGGACCAGGTTGTTTTTCCGCAGGTGCGGCATGTGACGGGATGGCACATCAGCGGGTAGCCTCCTCGAGTGTGGGCGGCCCCTGGACGGGCCGTTGCAGCGTGGCGAATTCGGGGGTCAGTGCGGCGGCGAGGACCGCGTCGAGCAGACGGACGCCGTTCTCGTGGCTCGGGATCGCGGTCAGGACCGGGCCGTGGAACCCGCGTCCGCCGATCACGATGACCGGGCTGCCGGCGGTGCCGCCGAGGGTGTCTTGGCCGGTTTGGTGGCTGAGCCTGACGTCTTCGTCGAAACTGCCGTCGTCGAGCGCGTCGGAGAGCGATTCCTGGAGTCCGCAGCCGGCCAGCGACTCCTTGATCTCGGCGCTGCTCAGCTCGTCCTCGCGCATCTGGATCCGGGTGCCCAGCGAGTCGTAGAGGCGGGCGAACGCATCCCCCCCGTGTTTGCCGACGGCTGCGGCGAACAGGCGTCCCAGCCGGCGCGACTGTTCCATCATGCGTTGTTGCTTGCCCTCGAGCTCCTTGCCCTCATTCAGAACGGCCAGGCTCATCTGCCGCAGGATCACCGTCGTGTGGGTGGCGGATGCCGCATCGAGCAACCACCGCGAGGTGACCCAGGAAAACGGGCAAACCGGATCGAGATAGAGTTCGACGTCAGCCATGGGCCCGTCCTTCCGCCGTGGTCTCGCGATCGGTGAACATCGCCCGATAATACCCCCGCGGGTATCAGCTGTCGAAGCGGTTCCGCAGCTGCACGGCAGCTGACAGCAGAATGGCTTCATGTCTTTGGATGTGAACGGGTATTTCGACCGCATCGGCTATCGCGGCGCCCCCGAGCCGAGCTTGCAGGTGTTGCAGGAGCTGGTGACTGCCCACACGCGGGCGATTCCGTTCGAAAATCTCGATCCGGTGCTGGGGGTACCGGTCGATGACCTGAGCGCGGCGGCCCTCTACGACAAGCTGGTCCGCCGGCGGCGGGGCGGCTACTGCTACGAGCAGAACGGGCTCATGGGATATGCGCTGGCCGAACTCGGCTTCCGGGTGCGGCGGCTGGGCGCGCGGGTGGTCGCGATGCGCGCGCCCGATGCTCCTTTCCCGACGCGGACGCACACGCTGCTGGCGGTGCGGTTCCCCGGCTCCTGCAGGCCCTATCTCGTCGACGTCGGTTTCGGCGGCCAGACGCCGACCTCGCCGCTGCGTATCGAGACCGGCAGCGTGCAACAGACCATGCACGAGCCGTACCGGCTTCAGGACCGCGGCGAGGAGCTGCTCTTGCAGGTCATGGTTCGCGGTGAATGGCAACCGCTTTACGAGTTCAGCACTCGAACCGAGCCGGATGTCGACCTCCAGGTGGGCAGCTGGTTCGTCTCGACGCACCCCTCGTCGATCTTCGTGACCGGGCTGATGGCCGCGCTGGTCACCGACGACGGTCGGCTGAGCCTGGCCGGTCGCGAGCTCACCTGGCACCGGGCCGACGGCAGCGAGAAATCCCTCCTGTCCGGCGCGGCCGCCGTCGTCGACACCCTCAGTGGGCGATTCGGCATCGACGTGGCCGGCATCGGCGAGCGCGCCGCGCTTCAGGCCCGCCTCGACTCCCTCTTCGGCGGCGCGGAGCGCGACTAGCGCGCGGCGAGCCAGGCGCCGATACGCTCGAGCGCCTCGTCGATGTCGCTCGTGGGTCCGGCAAACGACAGCCGGACAAACGCGTTGCCGCGCGCGGTGTCGAAGTCGATGCCCGGCGCGATCGCGACGCCGGTGTCGGCCAACAGCTCCGAGCAGAACCCGAGCGAGTCGTCGGTGAAGTCCGAGACGTCGGCATAAACGTAGAACGCGCCGTCGGTGGGGGCCAGCCGGTCGAGCCCGATGCGGCGCAGCCCGTCGAGCAGCCGCGACCGGTTGATCGCGTACTGGCGCAGGTGGCCGTCGGCCTCGGCGATCGCCTCCGGGGTGAACGCGGCGACCGCGGCGACCTGGGACAGCACCGGCGGGCAGATCGTGAAGTTGCCGGCGAGGCAGTCCACCGCGCGCCGCAACTCGGACGGCACCAGCAACCAGCCCAGGCGCCATCCCGTCATCGCGAAGTACTTGGAAAAGCTGTTGACCACCAGAGCATTTCGCGACGTCTGCCATGCGGAGCTGGTCTGCGGCGCGTGGTCGTAGACCAGGCCGTGGTAAACCTCGTCGCTGATCAGCCGGACACCGGAGGCCTCGCACCAGGACGCGATCGCGGCCAGTTCGTCCGCCGCGATGACCGTGCCGGTCGGGTTGGCCGGGCTCGCGACGATCACCCCCTGCACCGGCGGCTCGAGCTCGGCAAGCATCCGTGCGGTCGGCTGGAAGCGGGTCTGCGGCCCGCAGGGGATGTCGACCACCTCGCAGCCCAACGCCGACAAGATGTTTCGGTAGCAGGGATACCCGGGACTGGCCAGCGCCACCCGGTCGCCGACGTCGAAGCACGACAGGAAGGCGAGCAGAAACCCGCCCGATGAGCCGGTGGTGACGACGACCGCGTCGGGCTCGACGTCGATTCCGTGCCGGCGCCGGTAGTCCGCCGCGATCGCGGCGCGCAGCTCGGGCAGCCCCAACGCCACGGTGTAGCCGAGCTGGTTGAGGTGCAGGGCGGCGGCCGCGGCCGCGCGCACCGGCTCGGGTGCGCCCACGCTGGGCTGGCCCGCCGAGAGATTCACCAGGTCGCCGTGGCTGTGCTGGCGCGCTGCGGCGGCCCGCCACACGTCCATCACGTAGAACGGCGGGATGCCGGCGCGTCGCGAGACGTGGCCGTTCACGGGGTCGTCAGCACCTCGGATTCGAGTCGTCGCAGCAGCTCTCGTGTCGGAGCGAGCAGGTGCGCGCTGCCGTGCGCGCGTTTGAAGTACAGGTGCATGTCGTGTTCCCAGGTGATGGCGATCCCACCGTGCAGCTGGATTCCCTCGCCGGCCACGGCGCAGAGCGTCTCCGTGGCGGCCAGTCGTGCGGCGTCGGCGTTGGCCGGAGTGGGGTCGGTGCACGCGTCGGACACCACGGCCCTGGCCGCGGACACGGCGACATACAGGTCGGCCATCCGATGTTTGAGCGCCTGGAAGCTGCCGATCGGCCGGCCGAACTGGACGCGGTTCTTGGCGTACTCGACGGTCAGCTCCAGGCAGCGTTCGGCGGCACCGACCTGCTCGGCGGCCAGCAGGACCGCTGCGGCGTCGGCCAGGCCGGGGTCGGGGCCGATGCCCGCGGTCTGGTCGGGCCGGATGCGGGCGAGCCGGCGGGTGGGGTCCATGGTGGCGACGGGCTCGGCCGTGAAGCGCGTCCACCTGCTCAGCTTCCCGTCGGCCACCCCCGCAACGACGTCGGCGATGCCGCCGTTGACCACGTAGTCGGCGTCGAGCACCACCGCGCCGATCGAGCTGCCTTCCGCGAGGCGTTCCAGCGCGTCGGCGTCGGGCTCGGACGCGGCCAGCAGCGCCAGCTCGGCCAGGGTCGTGCCCAGCAGCGGGGAGGGCACCAGGGCGCGGCCGAGTTCCTGCACAACGGTTGCGGCGTCGGCCAATTCGCCGCCGGCACCACCCAGCTCCTCTGGTATGACCAGCGCGGCGGCGCCGACCTGCTCGCACAGCAGCCGCCACAGCGACTCGTCGTAGCCCTGTTCGGACTCCATCGCGGCACGCACCGCTTGCGGCGTCGCGTGCTTGGCGACCAGCGCCGCCACGCTCTGCCGCAGCATCGCCCGTTCTTCGGTGATCGTCACAACGCCTCCAGCACTCGCCGTCGATGCTCCTCCGGGGTACCCCAGGCCGAGCGCAGTGCCTGCACCCGCAGCAGCCACAGCGACAGGTCGTGTTCTCCGGTGAAGCCGATGGCGCCGTGGGTCTGCAGCGCCGAGCGCGCCGCGAGCAGCCCCGCCTCGGCGGCAGCGGCTTTGGCCGCGCTGACGTCGCAGGGCTTCAGCGACAGCGCCGCGCCGTACACCAGCGGGCGGGCCAGCTCGACCGCGATGTGCACGTCGGCGAGCTTGTGCTTGATCGCCTGATAGGAACCGATCACCCGGCCGAACTGGGTGCGCTGCTTGGCATAGTCGACCGCGGCGTGCAGCAGCGCCTCGGCGGCGCCGACCAGTTGCGCGGCGGTGGCCAGCGCCCCGAATTCGTAGGCGCGCGGAATGTCCGCGTGCCAGATCTCGCCGGTCGCCGCCACATCGTAGAGGCGCCGGCTGGGGTCGACGGACTCGTGCTGTCGGCCGGGCTCGGCTGTGGTGACATCGTCCCCGGTGGCCAGCAGCACCAGCCCGGCCGCCCCGGCGTCCAGGGCGCGCGGTTGCTGCGGCGGCAGCGCCACGGTGGCGATCAGTTTGCCGGCGGCCAGCGCGGCGCAGCGGTCAGCTTGGTCTTCATGGGCCAGCAAAACCGGTGCCACGGCGATAGATTCGGCCACCGGCCCGGGCACGCACCAGCGCCCGAGGCGTTCGAGTGCGACGACCAGGTCCACCGGACGGGCGTCCAGGCCGTCGAACCGCTCCGGTACGGCCAGTGCGGTGACACCGAGCTCGGCCAGTCGTTGCCACACCGTGCGCCCGGGCGCGACGTCACCCGCGGACCACGCCCGCACCGCGGCCGGCAGGTCCGCGGCACCGAGCGCCGCGTCGATGCTGGCCGCGAAGTCCCGCTGTTGTTCGTCGAGGGCGAATTTCACTTCGTGCCCCCGGACTTCTCCCGAGGCAGTCCCAGCAGCCGCTCGGCGATGATGTTGCGCTGGATCTCGTTGGTGCCGGCGTAGATCGGGCCGCCCAGGGCGAACAGCAGGCCGTCGGTCCAGGGGCCCGCGAGCTCGCCGTCGGCGGCCAGGAGGTCGAGCGCGGTCTGGTGTATCGCCACGTCGAGATCGGACCAGAACACTTTGGTCACCGAGGATTCCGCGCCCAACTCGCCGCCGGCGGCGAGCCTGGTCACCGTGCCGAACGTCTGCAGCCGATAGGCCTGCGCGTCGATCCACGCGCCGGCGACCCGCTCGGCGAACGCCGGCGGGGATCCGCAGTCCTTCCACAGCCGCACCAACCGCTCGGCCGCCGCCATGAATCGCGCCGGGCTGCGCAGCGCCATCCCCCGTTCGTTGCTCGAGGTGCTCATCGCCACGCGCCAGCCGTCGTCGGGGGTGCCGATGACGTCGGCGTCGGGCACGAAGACGTCGTCGAGAAAAATCTCGCCGAAGCCGGTGTCGCCGCCGAGCTGGGCGATCGGGCGCACGGTGACGCCACCGGCCTTCAGGTCGAACATGCAATAGGTCAGTCCGCGATGGCGCTCGACCGCGGGGTCGGACCGGAACAGCCCGAATCCCATCTCGGCGAACGGTGCCCGCGAACTCCAGATCTTCTGCCCGCCCAGCAGCCAACCGCCGTCGGTCTTGGTGGCCGTGGACCGCAGCGACGCGAGGTCGCTGCCGGATTCCGGTTCCGACCATGCCTGCGCCCAAATCTGTTCGCCACTAGCCATTTTCGGCAGGATACGGTCGAGCTGCTCGGAGGTGCCGTACGCGAACAGCGTCGGGGCCAGCATCGACGTGCCGTTCGCGCTGGCCCGCCCGGGCGCGCCGGCGCGGAAATACTCCTCTTCGAACACCACCCAGTGCAGCAGTGACGCGTCGCGTCCCCCGTAGCGCTGCGGCCACGTGATCACCGACAGGCCGGCGTCGAACAGTAAACGGTCCCAACGCCGGTGCTGGGCGAAGCCTTCGGCGTTGTCGTAGGACTTCGTCGGGATCGCATCGGCGTTGTCCGCCAGGAACTCGCGCACCTCGGCCGCAAAAGCCAGTACCTCGTCATCCAGGTCCAGATCCATCAGGCCAGCTCCCGCAGTTGTGATTTGACCACCTTGCCACCCGCGTTGCGCGGCAGTGTTTCGACGAACCGCACCGACCGGGGCGCCTTGAAGTTCGCCAGATGTTCACGGCTGTAGGCGATCACCGACTCCTCGGCCAGGACAGCGCCGGGGCGGGTCACCAGGAACGCGCGCCCGACCTCGCCGAGGCGCTCGTCGGGGACCCCGATCACCGCGGCGTCGGCCACCCCCTCCAGCCGGGCCAGCACCTGCTCGACCTCGGCGGGGTAGACGTTGAAACCGCCGCAGATGTACATGTCCTTGAGCCGGTCGGTGATGCGCAGATTGCCCGCCTCGTCGAGAGTGCCGATGTCGCCGGTGTGCAGCCAGCCATCGGTGTCAACGGCGGCGGCGGTGGCCGCCGGGTCGTCGAGGTAGCCCAGCATCACGTTCGGTCCGCGCAACAGCACTTCGCCGGACTCCGATCCGGCGGCGGCGTCGATGCGCAGCTCGAAGCCGGCGAACGGGCGACCGCAGGTGGTGGCCACGGTGACCGCGTCGTCGTCGGCGCGGCACATGGTGCCCATGCCGTTGGCCTCGGTCAGCCCGTAGGCGGTGAGCACGATGTCGATGTCGAGCTCGGTCTGCATGCGCTCCACCAGCACGACGGGCACCGTAGCCGCCCCGGTCACCGCGAACCGCAGCGAACTCAGGTCGTAGTCCCGGCGCGCCGGATGGTCCAGCAGCGTCTGGTAGATGGTCGGCGGCCCGGGCAGCACGGTGATGCGCCTGCGCTCGATGGTCTGCAGCGCGGCCAGCGGGTCGAAGGTCAGGTGCGGGATCAGCGTCGCACCGGTCTGCAGGCAGGCCAGGATGCCGGCCTTGTAGCCGAAGTTGTGGAAGAACGGGTTGATGCACAGGTAGCGGTCGTCGCTGGTGATCTTGCCGTTGGCCGCCCACGACGCCGACGCCGACAACGACTGGTGGTGCGCGCACAGCACGCCCTTGCTGCGCCCGGTGGTCCCGGAGGTGAACAGGATGTCGCTGACGTCGTCGGGGGTGACCGTGGCGGCGGTGGCGCGCACGGCGGCGGTGTCGGTTCCGTCAGCCATGAAATCGTCCCAGGTGCCGTCTGCCGCTTCGATCGGGATCCGGATGACGTGGCGCAGCGAGGGCAGCGCGCTCCGGTCCAGCGCGGCGGCCCGGTCCGTGCCGAGGAATCGGCCCATCGCGAACAACACCGGCGCGCCCGTGCGGCCCAGGATGTCGGTGGCCTCCTCGGCGGTATAGCGGGTGTTCAGCGGCACCATGGCGGCACCGGCGTGGTGGATCGCCAGGCAGGCGACCACCCAATGCCAGGTGTTCGGCGACCAAATGGCCACCCGGTCGCCGGGCCGGACACCCAGCGCGATCAGAGCGGCGGCGGCGCGGTGCACCTCGTCGCGCAGCGCCGTGGCCGTGAACGGCCGGTCGTCGGTGATCAGGGCCGGGTGGTCGGCGAACCGGAGCGCGAAACGATCGAGCGCCGCGGGCACCGTGCGCGGATCGTTGGTCATCGGATGCTCCTCGGTGTCCGGTCCGCGGCACGCGATACCGGCGGCCTAACAAAGCAAGTGCTTGGTAGGTTAGCCTACAGGTCATGCAGGACGTCGAGGAGTTCCGGGCGGAGGTCCGCGGCTGGCTGGCCGACAATCTGGTCGGCGAATTCGCGGCTCTCAAGGGTCTGGGCGGCCCGGGCAGCGAGCACGAGGCGTTCGAGGAACGGCGCGCCTGGAACCGGCATCTCGCCAAGGCCGGCCTGACCTGCCTCGGCTGGCCGGTCGAACACGGCGGCCGGGGGCTGTCCACCGCGCACCGGGTGGCGTTCTACGAGGAGTACGCCCGCGCCGACGCCCCGGACAAGGTCAACCACTTCGGCGAGGAACTGCTCGGTCCGACCCTGATCGCGTTCGGGACATCCGAGCAGCAGCAGCGGTTCCTGCCGCGCATCCTCGATGTCACCGAACTGTGGTGCCAGGGATATTCCGAACCGGGAGCGGGCAGCGACCTGGCCAACGTGGCCACCACCGCCGAACTGGACGGCGGCCAGTGGGTGATCAACGGCCAGAAGGTGTGGACGTCGCTGGCGCACCTGTCGCAGTGGTGCTTCGTGGTCGCGCGCACCGAGAAGGGCTCCAAGCGGCACGCCGGTCTGTCGTATCTGCTGGTCCCGTTGGACCAGCCCGGCGTTCAGATCCGGCCGATCGTCCAGATCACCGGCACCGCGGAGTTCAACGAGGTGTTCTTCGACGACGCCCGCACCGACGCCTCGATGGTGGTCGGCGCGCCCGGTGACGGCTGGCGGGTCGCGATGGGAACGCTGACGTTCGAGCGTGGCGTGTCCACCCTGGGGCAGCAAATCGTCTATGCCCGAGAGCTTTCCAACCTCGCCGCGCTCGCGCAGCGCAATGGGGCCGCCGAGGACCCGTTCATCCGCGAGCGGCTGACCCGGGCGTGGGCAGGGTTGCGGGCCATGCGGTCGTATGCCCTGGCCACCTTGGAAGGCCCAGCCGTCGACGGCCAGGACAGCGTGTCGAAGTTGTTGTGGGCCAACTGGCATCGCGGACTGGGTGAGCTGGCGATGGACGTGGTCGGCAGGTCTTCGATGACCATGCCGGACGGCGAGTTCGACGAATGGCAGCGGCTGTTCCTGTTCACCCGCGCCGACACCATCTACGGCGGGTCCAACGAGATCCAGCGCAACATCATCGCCGAGCGGGTGCTGGGCCTGCCCCGGGAAGTTCGCGGATGAGCGTGTGCGCGAAGACTGAGGAGGAAGCGTGAGTCTGTCTTCGGCGCCCAAAGAGATTGCCGGGCACGGTCTTCTGAAAGGCAAGGTGGTGGTGGTGACGGCCGCCGCCGGCACCGGCATCGGCTCGGCGACCGCGCGGCGGGCGCTGGCCGAGGGCGCGGACGTGGTGGTCTCCGACCACCACGAACGACGGCTGGGGGAGACCGCCGACGAATTGTCGGCGTTGGGGCTGGGCCGGGTCGAGAAGGTGTTGTGCGACGTGACGTCGACGGCCCAGGTCGACGCCATGTTCGCCTCGGTGACCGCCCGGATGGGGCGCATGGACGTGCTCGTCAACAATGCCGGGCTGGGCGGGCAGACCCCGGTGGTGGACATGACCGACGACGAATGGGACCGCGTCCTGGACGTGACGTGCACGTCGGTTTTCCGTGCCACCCGCGCGGCGCTGCGGTACTTCCGCAAGGCCGGGCACGGTGGGGTGATCGTCAACAATGCCAGCGTCCTGGGCTGGCGGGCCCAGCATTCGCAGGCGCACTATGCGGCCGCCAAGGCGGGCGTCATGGCGTTGACTCGTTGCAGCGCAATCGAAGCCGTCGAGTACGGGGTCCGGATCAACGCGGTGTCGCCCAGTATCGCCAGGCACAAGTTCCTGGACAAGACGACCTCGGCGGACCTGCTCGACCGGTTGTCCGCCGGGGAGGCATTCGGCCGCGCCGCCGAACCGTGGGAGGTCGCGGCCACCATCGCGTTCCTGGCCAGCGACTACTCCAGCTACCTCACCGGCGAGGTCATCTCGGTCTCCAGCCAGCATCCGTGAGACGAAACTGCCCTTGCGGGGTTGGACTATTCTGAGGCAGCGAAGTGAAGGTGTTCGGGGGACAGCGATCACCAGGGGGTGTTTGTGAGTTCCGGCGACCAGGGTGCGGATTCGGGAAGTCCGTTCGACGTCGACCCGTTCGGCACGGCTGCGTCGTTGACGGATGGCGCGATCCCGTCGCCGCCGGGCCGGGTGGCGCCGTTGCCCGCGCCGCCGGGTGAAGTAAGCACACTGGCGACCTTGTCGGTCGTGTTCGCGTTCGTCTTCGCCCCAGCCGGGGCGGTGCTGGGTCACCTCGCCCTCTCGCGGATCAGGCGTTTTCAAGAGCCCGGGCACCGCAGGGCGGTGCTGGGGCTGACGTTGTCGTACGTCTTCATCACGCTGGCGGTGATCGTGCTGATCGTCTGGCTGTTGTTCGGTGCGGACCGCGACGACAACGGCCCCGTCGACACGCCCACCACGGCCGCGGTGCCCAGTGTCAGATCCACCGTGGTCACGGCCCCGCCGAGCCCCCGGCCGCGGGTCAACGTCGCAGACCTGCACGTCGGCGACTGCGTCGAGATCCAGAAGAACCAGCCGGATCCGGCTCGGCCCAACACCGACCAGGTGTACGTCTACCGTTCCAGGTGCGAGAACCACGACGGCGTCTTCCAGGTGAGCAAGATGACACCGGATGCGAACCAATGTCCGCCTGGCGAATATTTGGCAAACGACGAAGAGACGATCATCGCCTGCTTCGTGAAATACGGCCGATGAAAGCCCAGGCCCGACGGCTGGCGTCACACCATCCTGGACGCAGCACCGATTTCGTTTCGTGGCCATCGATGTGTAACGGCGTCGCGTCCGGGTAAGCCGCATTGGTGATGTCCGGCGGAGATCCTTTCGCACCACCAACAGGCGATCCGTTCGCGTCCCCGGAACTGGACCCCGTGGACGCCGGCCCGCCCACCAGCTATGGCGGGATACCCGTTGACGTGGTCGAGAAAGGTTCTCGGCAAAGCGGTTACGGCCCAGGGGAATGCGCACCAGCCGAATGGCATTGGCCGGCAACGGGGCGGCAACCGCAGCCGCCGGTGAACACCTACGCGATCCTGGCGCTCATCTTCGGGCTCGTGGTGCCACCGGCGGGCGTTGCCCTCGGGCATCTGGCGCTGCCACAGATCAAGCGCTCCGGTGAGAGGGGACGTTCCGCGGCCGTCTGTGGTCTGGTTGTGGGCTATGTGCTCTCGGCTATGTTGATCGCAATCCTGTTGTGGCTATTGATGAACAGGAACAGCGGCAAGCCACCTTCGGCCCAGTCGGGTCTGTCCGCGGTCATGGCTCCGCCGGAAAGCGTCGTGACGTCGATCGCGCCCGGTCCGAAGCGGCCGCGACACAAGATCGCTCTCGATCGGGCCACGGTCGGAATGTGCGCCGAGATCGAAAAGCGCGACATCGCCAAGGAAATCGGTCACGACGATGCGCTCGAACTGTTCGAGGTGCCGTGTGAGCACCGCGTGGGCGTTTACACGGTCGTCGGCCGGGTACCCACCGACGCAGACTGCAACTCCACCTACGTTGCCGCGCCGCCCGATCGGTCATTTGCGGTCTGTTTGAACCGTTTTTGACCGCTTGGTCGGTGAGCTCCGAGCGCGCCGAGATGGTCGTTCGGCCGCGGGAACGTGGCCGGTGGAGCATCCGGATCAACTGAACACAACGCACCCACAGCTCGGCAGCTCTGATGGGAGAGAACCTATGAACAGCACCAGTGCCGACCCGATGGCGCCGGCTTCTGCCCCCTGCGACCCGTTCGACTTCCGGGACTTCGGTGGCGCTCCCGACGGGCCGAACCACGCCGGCGCCCGCGCCGCGCCGAACGCTCGGTGCGGCGGCTTCGACCCGTTCGCGGGTCAGTCCTCGGTGTCGGTGTCCGACGGGCCCGAGGAGATCTTCGCCGCGGGGACCGGCATCGTGCCTGCGGGATCTCTCGGGGTCAGCGGCCCGCCGTTGCGGCTGGTCGGGGCTGCCTTCGCCGTTGCCGTGGCGGGTCTCGTGCTGGCCGTCCTGAGTGTCGGCGCTGCCTCGCCGGCCTCGACGGCCCTGTTGGCTTCCGCCGGCTGGCTGCTGGCCGGCCCCGTGGCGATCGGTGTCCTGGCAGCATTCCACGGAGTGGACACCCGGCGCCGGCTGAGTTCGGTGTACTCGTCCCCGATGTGGCTGCGGTCCGCCCACTGGGTGGTGATTGCAGCGTGCGCAACCGGCATCGGCGTCGGCGCCTGGGAGATGGCACTGTGGGCCGGCCGACTCTGAGCGGCACGAGGGGGCCTTGAGGATGAGCCTGCGACCGCGCCCAGGGGTGATCGTGCTGCGGGTCCTCGCCGCGGTATGGCTGATGACCGGTTTCGCCCTGGCGGGCTGGTCGCACACCGTCGCTTCGGCGGCCCCCGGTTCCCCCGGCCGCGATGCGGCGCTGCACCGCTACGGCGGCTGCCTGGCATCCCAAAACGCCGGCGACCTGCTGATCTTGGTCGACGAGTCGGGCAGCCTCAAGGGCACCGACGCGCATGCGGCGCGTGTGGGGGCCGCCAAATATCTGGTGAAAACCCTTGGTGATTACGCGGATCGGACCAACTCCAAGCTCGACGTGGCGATCGCCGGATTCTCCGACGGTTACCACATCCGACAGAATTGGACGCGGCTGACTTCGGCGTCGGTCGACTCGGTCGACGCCAAGCTGCAGACACTCGCCCAACGCAACAGCGGCGCGGACACCGACTACTGGTTGGCTCTGGACGGTGCCCGGCAGACGCTGGCCGACCACACGCGGGGCAACCCCGACCGCTGTCAGGCGATCGCCTGGTTCTCCGACGGCAAGATCGACTTCAGCCAGCGCCCGGGCGTGCACCGGCCCTACGCGCCCGGTGTCGACCTGGGCAGCCAGGAAGGCGTCGCCGAGATGATCCGCCGTGCGACCGAGTCGATCTGCCGGCCGGGCGGCCTGGCCGACCAGCTCAGGTCCGCACACGTCGTCATGCTCGGGGTCGGGCTCGGCGGTCCCGGCCGGGATTTCGACGTGATGTCGGCCATCGCCACCGGGGCCGGCCCCGGCGGGACCAAGTGCGGGAGCATCACCGACCCCAAACCAGGTGCTTTCTATCGCGTTTCCAACATCGACCAGATGCTGTTCGCGTTCGATGCGCTCAACCCGACGCCACGCTTCGACGACAGCAAGCCGGTCTGCCGCGAGAAGGTCTGCCCCGAGGCGCGGCACAACTTCGTGCTGGACCGGTCGGTCAAGTCCGTGCACATCCTCGGTTCCGGCAGCGAGCCCGGTGTCGTCCCGTACCTGATCTCGCCGTCGGGCCGGCAGCTGAAGCTCCCCGAGCAGGACGGCGAAACCCGGGTCGCTATCGACGGGATCCCGGTCAGCTACCAGTGGCCGTCCGATTCCGCGCAAACCATCTCCCTACACGGTGCGGACAACCCGAAATGGCCGGGGCGGTGGGCCGTGGTCTACGTCGACACGACCGGGCGACATCCCGAGGCGGTGTCGCGCGTGGCCATCCACATCAGCACCGACATCTTCCCGGCGCTGTCCGGCGACAAGGATTCGTGGCATGCCGGGCAGGTGGCCAAGGGGCTGACGTTCGGTCTGGTCGACGGGCAGCGCAAGCCGGTCGACCCGAACGGCCTGGCGGGGCAGGCGGTGATGACGGCCGTGCTCGCCACCGACGGCGCGGCCCCGGTCACGCTGCTCGACTCGGCGCCCAAGACGGACATCGGCAAACCGGTCGAGGTGGACCTCACCAATCTCAAGCCCGGCCCGGCAACCCTGCGGATGTCCCTGGTGATCACCACGGCCGCCCCGCCCGACGCCCGTGGTGAGTCGGGAACCACGCTGACGCCACAGCGGGTCGACCTGCCGGTGCGCATCCTGCCCCGGGTCGGTCTGCCGGCTCCGGGTCGGCGCATCGACTTCGGGACGGTCCAGGGGACCGAGGGCGCGACAACGAAACTCGACATCGCCGGGCCTGGTTGCGCCTGGATCGCCGCGGGAGACCGCCCGTCCGTCGTGGCCGCACCCGAGGGAATCGGCACGGTCGATGTCACGTCGACGGCCGACGATCCCGGCAACTGCGTCGAGGCCGGCCCGGGCCAGCAGGTCGGCCTGCCGGTGACTTTGCACACCGAGCACGACGGGCACGGCGGACTCAACGGCAAGATGCCGATTCACATTGCCGCCAAGGACAACCCGGGCAACACGCAGGTCGTCGACGTCACCTTCGTCGGCTCCATGGTCCGGCCGCTGAGCACCACCAACTTCGTGCTGGTCCTGCTCGCGGCCCTGCTGCTCGGCCCCGGCATCCCGCTGGCGCTGCTGTATGCGACGAAGTGGTTCGTCGGCAAGATTCCCGGGGTGCCGATGCTGGCCGAACGCATACCCGTGCACATCGAATCCGGCCAGGTGTTGCGCGACGGAAGGCCCTTCGAAATGGCCGACACCGACCTGGTGACGCCGGTGCCCGGCTTGTCCGGTGGCGCACGGCGGCTGACCGTGCAAGGCGTCCAGTTGTCGACCAAGTTGGGCCGCAACCCGTTCGGGCGGGCGCGTGTCAGCGTGGAGGCGCCCGGGTACGTCAGCGCCGGATCGGAGGCGCCGTCCACCGACCGCACCGGACTGCGGGCGTCGCTTCCGCTGGCCGTACACGGCAAATGGGTGGTACTGCACGATCCGCGGGGCCCGGCCAACCGGGCCGAGGTGCTGCTGATGGCCCCGGGCCAGGCCGACATCGCCCAACGGCACGAGCTCTACGAGGATGCCGGCCGCCGGTTGCCCGACATCGTGACCGCTCTGCGGCGCCGGGCAGAAGAAGAACAACTCACTGCGGCCGGCTCCGGCGAATCGGAGCTGTCGTCGCCGTTCGGTCCTGCGCCGGTACCGGAGACCGTTTTCGATCCGTTCGCAGAAAACCACGACGCTGAAAAACCTTGAACACGGCACGGCACTGAACGGCACTGAACGGCCCTGAAAGGCCCTGAAAGGCCCTGAAAGGAGCCCGTTCCACGGTAGAGGAGGAGCCTGATGCGGCGGTTTCTGGTGGTCGGATGCGGCGGTTCCGGCGGGGCGACGCTGGCGTACATGATGGATCAGCTCCGGTCGGAACTCCTCGGCGCAGGGGTGGCTTCGCTGCCGATGGGCTGGCAGTTCGTGCATATCGACGTACCCAGCGGCGCCGAGGCGGGCCCCGATGGGCTGGCCAACGTGGCTGGGCAGAGCGGCACCTACATCGGTGCGGGGCCGCAGGGCAGCAGCTACGCGATCCTCGACAGCGCCTTGGCGCACCGGCTGGCGGCCGAATCCGCGCTCGACACCATCGCGACCTGGGCTCCCCGGCAGCCCGATGCGGTGACCAACCCGATCTCGGCCGGCGCCGGGCAGTACCGTGCCATCGGCCGGATGATCACGTTGAGCAGGGCGGGCGAGATCCGTCAGCGGCTGCAGAACGCCTGGGACCAGCTGTTCCGTGTCGAGGCGATCTCGGAGATGGCGCAGCTCGACGTGCCCGGCATGGGCGCCTTCGACGCCAACGAGCCGCCGCTGGTGCTGGTGGTGTCGTCGATGGCCGGTGGCGCGGGAGCGTCCATGGCACTGGACGTCTGCCGCCTGCTGACGCTGGTGTCCGGCCTGGACCCCAAGCTGATGGGAGTGTTCATGGTGACCCCGGACATCTTCGATTCACTGCCGGAGAGCGCCCGGATCGGTGTGCGCGCCAACGCGCTGGCACTGCTGGGCGAGATCGTCGCCAGCCAGTCCGGGGCGGCGCGCGAACACGACGTGGCGATCCTGCGCGCGCTGGGGCAGCAGCACGGCGAGGGCGAACCGATCCCGTTCGCGCGGGTCTTCCCGGTCGGCCGCTACGTCGGCGCGGATCGCACGCTGTTCGGTGACGGGTCACAGAACGCGGTCTACCGCGGGTTGGGCCGCGGCCTGGCCGGGCTGATGATGAGCGGCACGGCCAGCGACCAGTTCGTCTCCTATGACCTGGGAAACACTGCCTCGCCGTCGGGCGACCGCGACCTGCTCGGGTGGGGCAACGAGGTGTGGGATCCGTTGCCGTGGGGCACCTACGGCTTCTCCAGCCTGTCGATGGGCCGTGACCGCTACGCCGAGTACGCAGCGCAGCGCCTGGCCCGCAGCTGCGTGGACAAGCTGCTGTTCGGCCACATGCAACCGGGCAACACGGCGTCGGGCACCGAACAGATCGGCTCGCTGCTGGACAGTCAGTGGGAAGCCGCCTGCGACAGCCTCGGTCTGCCTCCCACCTCCGGTGACGACAACAACCGCATGCGCCTGCTCGGCACCTGGATGACGGGCGTCGCGTTCCCCGCACGCGCTGCCGGTGCCGCCACCACCACGCTCATCGACCGGCAGCTGCGCGGCTACCTGCCCAATCCGGAGGGCATGACCGCCGAGCAATGGGTCCCGACCTTCCGGCAGGCCGTGGCGAACCGGCGCGGTCCGCTGGCCAAGGCGGTCGCCGACTCGGCCTACTCGATGGCTTTCCCCTGGCACCGCGAACTCGCCGGCCGCATCGACACTCTCGTCACCCGGTGCCTCGCCGACTTCAGCCTGCCGTACACGCGGGCGCTCGTGGACCGGCTGCGTCGTTATATCGACGACGAACTCGTCACCGCTGTCGACGATCTCGGCGCGATGGGTCCCAAGGACATCCTGGCGCTGGCGCCCAACGTCGAATCCGCGGTGACGTCGCTGCGCGGTGTGATGTCCAACGCTGACCAGGTGCTGCGCACCGCGCTAGACGGCTTCCACGGCAACATCCGCCGCGCGCTGTACGCCAGTGCGGCGGCCAAGGTCGCCGACGTGTTCAAGGTGATCGGCGGCGAGCTCCTGGGCCCACTGAGCGCCGCCCTGAGTGAGGCCCAGGTCATCCTGGAGAACGCCCAGGCCGAGCCGCCGGCCGACGTCGGGCTGGCGCGGCTGCTCACCGACCAGTACACCGCGTGGCCGTCGGATACCGACGAGCTGGTGCCCGGACGCTTCGCCGAAGCGAACAACGAAGTCCTGTTGATCAATTCGACGGCCTTCAAGGAACGTTACGAACTAGACCTGCCCAAGGCTCTGACCACCGGCCGGGCGTCGCCGCCGTTCTCGGTCGCCGTCGCCGAGAGCACCGCCCGGGTGATCTCCGGCCAGTGGCAGACGACCGGAGGAATCACCGCGCCGGACGGCCTGTTGGAACGCACCGCGACCTGGGTCACCCGGGCGTTCGGGGTTGACCCGGAGACCGGGGCCTCCTTGGTGCCGTCGCTGGCTCAGTACGACGTGCACACCCGGCCGGCGGAACTTCTCGAACGCGCGCGGCTCTACGTGGGCCGTCCCAGTGAGGCTTTCGCGGAGTTCTGCAAGGTCTCGCTGCGGGAGTTCATCCAGGGCGCGGGTGTCGCGGAGTCCGAACTGGCCGCGCGCCGGCGCGACATCGAGGCGAAGTTCTCCGCAGCGCTGTCCCTGGCCAGGCCCCTTGCCAGCGTGAACGACCAGTCGCTGCAGACGGTTCATCCCGGACAGCGGCTGGAGTACCGGTACAAGTTCTCCGACGTGCCGTTCCTGGGGCAGCCGGTGGGCCAGTCCCTTGCCGCCGCGCTGGGCGCCAACCCCAGGATCGACCAGGCGACGAAGGACAATTTCGCCAGGTCGCTGAGCGACGAGGACAGCGTCACCCGCATCGACATCTTCGGGTCCTATCCGAACTACTCACCGCTGGTGTTCGACTCGGTGCTCAAACCGGCTGCGCAGCAGTGGGCTTCGACCACCGGTCCCGGCCGTGCCGCCTTCTGGCGATTCCGGCGCACCCGTCCGCTGCAGGCATCGCTGCCGATGGCCGATGCCGAGCGGCGCGCGATGACGGCCGGCTGGTTCCTCGGACAGGTGATCGGGCGGATACAGATCCCGCCGTCGCCCTTCGACAAACCGGTCCGAATCTACGACATGGACAACCGCCAGTGGGTGCCGTTCCCGCATCCGCTGCTCACGCCGCCGGCACAGTTCACGGCGTCCTACGACTGGTTGCCGGCCGTGCTGGAGGCGATCCTGTTGGCGATCGCGCAGTCGCACGAGCCACCGGTGATGCGGTCGCTGCGGCCCTACCGGTTGCTGCGCGAGCTGTTCGACGCGAATTCCCAGGATCCCGCCAGCGGTATCGTGGAACTTGCCGCGTCTCAACGGCTCGTCGAATTCCTGCGTGGCGGAGACGAGGCAGGCCAACTCGCCTCCCGGATCCCCGAAATCGCTGCTGCCGCAACCCCTGCAGACCGGGCTGACGCCGCGGTCGAATGGTTGGCCACAGTTCGCGGACTTTCCAGCCAGTACCTGCCGGCCGGGACGGCCGGGGCCGCCGACGGCGGCCCCTATACCACCGTCGGTAGCCGATCCAAAGCCGGCAAGACGCCGATCTTCCGCGACATCGCCCCCGACGTGTACTGGGCGACCGGGATCTTGAGCCGCCTGGTTCGGGAAGCCGAAGAGGAACTCAGACGGGAAGCCGAACGTCCGGCGGCCCGGGAGCGGTCGAACGCCGACGGTGCGGCTCTGGATCCCATGCCCGAAAGCGGGGACGTCATGATCCCGCAAGCCGGAACGTTCTGACCATGCGACGGTCCGACACCAACCCCCCGGACGATTGCAGCGGTCCCGCTGCGCTGACCGTGCTGCTGGCGCCCCGCGGTGAGGCCGACGAGATCAGGGCCCTGCTTGCCGACTACTCGGCCGCGGAGCTGGTGGATCCGTTCGTGTGGGTCGATGCATCCGACGTCGGCAGGCCGTCCGTACCGGCGACGCTGATACGGGACGGGCACTCGTCTCCGGTTGCTTTGCAGCAGATCCTGACCGGTGATCGTCACGACCGGCTGCGCGTGGCGGTGCTGGTTCCCGCCGACGCGCCGGCGCAGGGCCGCGTGCCCTGCCCGACCGAGCAGAAGCTCGAGCAAGTCGTCCATGCCACCGCGATCGGGACACCGGTCACCCTGCTGCGACTGCTCTTCACCCGCGGCTCGGCCTCCGCTCATGGCTACGATCCGGAGCTGGTTTTGGAGGGATGGCACAATCTGCTTGTCGCGCAGGAAGAGTCGGCCGGGCCAGGTCTGGGTACCGTGGCGCTGGAGCGCCTCAGTGATCCGTTGGACGTGGCGCAGCACGTCGCGCCGGTGGTCGCATCCGTGGCCGGACTGTGGAAAGGCTTCGACAGCGTGGTCTTCGACGACCGCACGATACTGCCCGGCCACACGGTGCGCGCGGTCCGCGCCTTCTACCGGCAACTCGATGCCACCGGGGTGGAAGACCAACTCAGGCTGCAGTTGTTCGATTCGGAGGGTCGGCTTCCGCTGCCACGCAGCGGTCAGGTGCCGGTCGTCTACGTCGAGGACGTCGGGCTGGCCACGCAGACCCTGGCCCAGGCGCTGTGGACCAAACATCGTGACGTGCTGCGCGGCGGCCGGGTCGACGTCGAGGCCCGCGAGCAAAAAGTCATCTCGCCGTGGGCCGCCTGCAAGATCTTCTTCTCTTTCGTGTGGGCCGCGTTGCGCAACGCCCCGTCGGCCTGGCTGTCAGGGATGCTGAACTCGGCGTCCTCGGTGCTGGCCACTACGGTGCAGCATGCCATGTTCGGGCGTGCCGATTCGGCCTACGCGGTGGTGGCCGCCGGCGAGTTGACGAGTTGGCAGGACATCGAGCGGGGCGCCGAAGAGATGAGCACACTGCTTCGGCAGCCCCTGGGCCGCCACCTGGTGCAGGCCGACCTCTCGCCGCTGTGGCTGGACTACGTCAACGGGGCGCTGACCCTGGCCGACGGCGGCCGGCGCTCGACGGGCGTCGAACCGGTGAGCGTCGGCACCGGGGTCGGTGTGCTACGCAGCAGCGCTGACGTGGTGCCCAGCGCGACCGACGCGTTCGCGCTGCAGCCCTCCTTGGCGGCCGTCATCGGGGTGCAGCAGGTGGCCTGCGGCGACGTGCTGGCGACCGCCGACATCAGGAGCCGGCTGCAGCGCACCTTCGGCGACCCGGCCGCCGGTGTCGAGGCGCGCCAGGCCTATGCCAGGCTGGCCGAATGGGAAGCCAGGCACGCCAAAAGCTATGCAGTGCAGGCAGGATCGATCCTGGCTGACTTCCTCGGCCGGGCACGTGCCGAGGTGGCACAGCTGGTGCGGCGTGTCCGTGAATGCACCGGGGGAAGTGCGGTGGAGGAGAGGCTGCGTCGGCGCCAGCGAGTCATCGCCACCGTCACCCGCACCTCCGGGTGGTCGATCGTCGCCGCGCTCTTCGCGCTGCTGATCATCGCGGCGACCGGCGTGGTCGGGTGGTTCTTCGCGTTGGTGGTCGGCGGCATCACGGTCGCCGTCTATGTGCTCGCGTCACTGGTCCTGTTCATCCTCGGGCAGCGCCACCTCTTCGCCGAACTGAACCGTCGCCACTCCCAGGCCGCCGAGCTCGAGGCGATGCACTTCAATCTGCGTGTCGCATTGCAGGACGTCAGCCGGCTCTCGGCAGCCTACGGTCAGTTGCTCGCGTGGAACCGGGTACTCGGCGAGGTCCTGCGGGCGCCCCTCGGGGACATTGCGCCGGCCCGGACGCCCCGTTCGCACATCGTGGACGGACTGCCGCGCTGTATGCAGCTCGGGGTCGCGGCGCCGGCCGACGGCGCCGCGGAATCGACCGCTCAGGCGTTGCAGGGCAAGCTGTATGCGGCCGGCTGGCTCACCGCGCCGTGGCAGCGGCTGCTTGAGTCGGCCAGTCGCCAGGCGCGTGACGACCCGGCCGCGCTGTTCCGGATGCCTGGCGCCGGATCGGGTTCGACGCTGGACGAATGGTCGCGCGCCGTGGTTTGCGGGGCGGTACGTCCCGAAGGCGCCGACTCGGTGTGGGCCCGGGTGCAGGACATGTTCGACGATCCCGAGAGCGGGGTCGCGGATGCGTTGACCCACGGCGTTCTCATTCCGGCTACCGGACAAAGGGTTTCGCCGGCGCAGTTCAGTGGGGGGATGCTCGAGGATCGAACAGGCCCCGCCGCACCGTTCGATGCCTCGCTGTTCACCGACGCCGCCGCGACCGCAGGGCGGTCGGTGGTGGCCATCGACGACACCGCCGTCGAGCGGCGTGGGCTCAGCTACCGGGCGGTGGTCACACAGGTCGGTGAAGGCCTGCCGACCTATGACTTCGCGATGTTCTCACCGGGCCTGACCGTTGTCGCGGTCCCCGCAGACGAAGATTCGCCCCCCGAGTCCGGGTCGTTGGTGTTCTGATGGCGGATCCGCAGGCGGTGGGCGAAGATCCCCGACTTGTTGCCCTGCTGGAGTGGCGCAACCGCTTGATCGAGTCGGGCACGGTGTCGGGGTCGTCGTTCAAAGAGGCGCACCTCCGTCTGGTGCTGAGGTCCGGCCGTACCGGGGTGGACGAAATCCGCGCGATGCTGCCGGGCGCTGTGTCCGCGCACGCCGACGAGATGGCGCGGGTGCTGCGCGAGGTCGACGTGCCGGCCGAGATCGGTTCCACGCCGGTGGTTTCCGCCGAGGCGGACTTCGCCCGGTATGAGTTCGAGGCTAGCGCGCACGAGGTTGCTCCGTTGACGTTGCGGAGGGTCGCGGCCGAGGCCGCCGAGCCTCCCGTTCTGCAGGCCTCGTGGCCACCGTTCGTCCCGCCGGACGAGGCCGCTGCGGACTATGTCGTATACCGCCTGGTGAGCAGCGACGACGGGCGCGGATACTCGCCTGACAAGGGCGCCCTCGTGCAGGTCACCACCAAGACCACGGCCCTCGACGACCGGCCTCTGGTGGCGGCGGTCCGCCATCTGCAGGTCTGGGCAAACCGCGGAGCCTCCGCTGCTGAAGCCTTTGCGGCACAGCCGGTCCTGCATGCGGAGGGGGTCGTTGTGGGCACCGTGCTCGACGTCGACATCCGTGAGGACTCCGGACGCGTGATCGGTCGGTGGACGGCGCTTCCCGGCGTCGACACGGTCCGCGTGTACCGGGTCCCGGCCGAACTCGCCGCGCACGACGGGCCGGCTTTCCGCATCGTCGCCGACGACCCCAACCTGACCGGGTTCGTCGACCGCAACCCGGAGCGCGGCGGCCGCTACGTGTACCGGGTGCGCTGCGAAGTGGAGGTGGACGGCGTCATCCGGCTTTCAGAGGCCATCCAGGTCGACATTCAGATCTCGGCGGTGCGCGAACCTGTCACCGACCTGATGCTGACCCTGCGCGGTGACCCCGACGGGGAGGTGGTGGACCTCGAATGGACACCCCCGCGGTTCGGTGACGTGCTGCTGTTCCGTACCTCTGAGCCGCCGAGTGCCGACGCGCAGACCGGCGACCTCGAACGTTCCGTGCTCGACCAGGTCGGGCTCAACCGCGACGCCCAACTCGGTCAGCCGGTCTCCGAGCGGGTCGACGACCGAGGCGAGCCCCGGGCGATGATGGTCGGCGTACCGTGGCCGGAAGGCTGGAGCCGGGCCTACTTCACGCCGGTGACGTTGCTGGACAACCGCGCCCGCCTGGGCAGGCCGATGTCGGTGGTCCGCACCAAGCCGATCACCGATGTCGCGCTGCTCGAGTACTGCAACAAGCAGGTACTGACCTTCGACTGGCCGCAGGGGGCGGCTTCGGTGATGGTTTACATCGCGCCCAAGGGCCACGATCCCCGCGATGGACTCACCGGGCGTTGTTATGAGATCGCCCTGGACGACTATCACAGATACGGGGGCATGCGGTTCGTCGGCAACCTGCCCAACGGTGGCTGTTCGCTGCATCTGGTGCCGGTGGCGTTCAGCGGTGGCCGCAGGGTGCTGGGCACACCGGTGTCGATCGAGTACGGGGGCCTGCTCAGACTCTGGTATGACGTCCGTGTCCTGCGTGACGAGGTGGGCCTGCCGCTGTCCGCCGCGGTGACGATACGTGCGGAATCCGACGCCACCGGGTCCCCCCCGTTCGTGCTGGTGAACAACCCGGGACGGATTCCGTTGACCGCTCACGACGGTGACGCCGTGGACATGTTCCAGATCGATGGTCGCGGTGAGCCGATCTCGGAGTGTTCCAAGGAGTTTCAGTGGTCGACGCTGGGTACCGACAGCGCACCGGGGCGCGAGGTGTGGGTCGGGGACGTGCGCGGGTTGCGTGGCTGGATCCGTTTGTTCGCGAACCTGCCGGCCAAGCGCCTGCGACTGCTGGCCCTGCTGGACCCGCCGGTGGAAAGCCTGCTGCTGACGCCTCCCAGGCCGGTCGCGTGATGGCGCCACGTTTCGGGCAGCTCAGCTATACGTCCTGCGACGCAGTGGGTTCCCGGGGCGGCTGGCAGGTGAAGCAGACGTCCGGCGGTATCACCGAGGCCGAGGGGCGGCGTCTGGTCTCGTGCATCGACGTCGCGCTCGTCGCGACCGAACCACTGCCGCGATATCCGACGCCGGCGCAACTGGAGGCGGTTCCGCGCCGGCTTGTCTATCACCGGATCGACGACGCCACGGCCGCATATTGGCACACCGCTCCTGCCGGCCCCGACAGCACGGGCCGGCCCGGCAACGTGTTTGCCCACGTGCTGCTCGACCGCGCCGCCACCGCGCCGCACCGCGTCTGTCGGCCGATCGAGTTGTGGCGGTCCCCCGGATGGGTCACGCCGTACGGCGCCCGCGCGGTAGCGGCCGCCACATTGCCCGACCAAGCACCGGAGGCCGGCGGGGTGGTCACGGCGCAGAGCGTGGTCGCCTTTGCCTGCGACACGACAACGTGGCGGCTCAGCACGCTGTGCGTGGTACTGGACGCGGTGGCCGCGGCGCTGAAGGACGGTCCCGCGGTCGTTTTGGGTGTCGAGTCTTCCGACGTCGCGGCGCAGTGGATTGGCGCGGTGAGCTTCTTGATGGCGCCAGGAATGGCACGGCGGCTGAACTTCTCGACGCTGGGTCGCAATTCGGACCTGAGGACCGCCTGGCGGATCGACCAGCATCTGCTCGCGGTGCCCCGCCCTGATCTCGAGCAGTTGCCCGGCCTGCCACCGGGGGTGCTGGTACTCGACGAAGCCGAGCCGCTGTTCGTCGGCGAACTGCACGGCCAGAACCACCGCACGGCGCGCGGGCAGGAGATCGCGGTGACCGCCTGGTCGGCGATGGCGCAGGTGGCGCTCGTCAATTCCGTTTCCGCGGGGCAGCTTCTGGCGGATATCGACGAGTTCTCCGCCGGCGTGCCTGGTGCAGAATTGCCGCCGCCACTGCCGATGGCCGTGTCGGTGCTCAACCGGAGTTGGGGCGAAGACGCGGTGCCGGAAGCGAAATCGGTGATCGCGAGCCTACCGCCCACCGCCGCGCCGTACCCAGGGAGTCGATGATGCCCATATATCTGCTCGGATCGCGAACGTCCAGCGTCCAGATCCCTAACCAGACCCTCTCGATCGCGATTGCCGGGGCGGTCGAGCATGCTGCGTTGCACGTCGACGGGGGTGCGGGCCAGAACGTGGTGCGCATCAACGCGCACCTGGCTCTGATCCCCGCGATCGGGTCTGAGTTGAGTGTCGGCGTCAAACCCATTGGGGCACAGAACTTTAGCCACGACACCATCGTCTACCTGTCGATCAGCCCCGACTCGCCGGCAGAAATCGACCCGGTTCAGCTGTCGTTCGACCCTGTCAATGTGTCCGGTTGCGGGGCAATGGAGCTCGCGACACTGTCGCCTCGTGGCGCGCATGTCGAGGTTTCGGCGCGCGCGGTCGCCGATGCCCCGCTGGGTCGGCTCGCCGGCATGGCCCGCACCGCGGCGCGGCGCTGCGCCGGAAACGGGACCGATCGGCGGGGCGGCTCGCTCTCGATCGGTGTGGACACGTCGGCTTCTATGAGCGGTGCCTTCGCGGACGGCAGCGTGAGCGCGGCGATCGAGGTGCTCGTCGGCGTGGCCGACGTGACCGGCATCCGGAACATCACGGCCACGCTGGTGGGAGCCCGCGGTGTGCCGGTCGACGCCCCCGCCGCGGATCTGGCGCAGGCGGTGACCCGCCACCCGGTGCGGTGGTCCGCGGGCGCCCGCTGGTCGGTGCTGCCGCAGGCGGACCGCACCGTTTTGGTGACCGACGCCCTGAGCGACGCGGCGCCCGAGAGGTTTCCGGCCCTGTGCATCTCCGGCGACACCAGGCTGGGCGGGATCACCCCGCTGCTGGCACCGCCGCCGGCCGGTGTCGGCGCCGAAGAGAACCTGAGCGCCAATCCCGCGCTCATCGACGACCTCGCGGCGGCCCTGCTGCCCATCCTGAGCTGAGCTGGAATGCCATGTTGACCAAATGCCCGAGGTGCTTCTCGATTCTCGACGACAACGCCTACGCGTGGACGGTGCCGCCGGACATCCAAGGGGTGCGCTACTACCGAGACCCGGTCGGATCGGCCTATCAGGGCGCCGAGTTCTATTGCGGCCCTATACATGTGGTCAACCGCCCGCCCGGCTACCGCGGTCCGCTGCAGTCGGCCGCCGACGCGAGCCGGGAGTTGCGCGCCCCCGTGGTGGAGATCTGCCCGGTGTGTCACGTCATGCTGCCGGACCGCTGGCGCGAGGGCCAGGCGACCTGTCTGGCCATGGCGGGTGCGCGGGCCACCGGAAAGAGCTTGTATGTCGCAGTTCTGGTGAAGCAGCTGGAACTGCTCTGTGAGCGGCTCGGGGTGTCGATGGAACCGGCGACGCGGAGCACCGCGAGCGCCTACGCCGAGAACTACGAGCGGCCACTGTTCGAGCAGCGCGGTCTGATTCCGCCCACGCCGGTGTCGCACACCCAGGCGACCCATCAACGTGAGCCGCTGGTCTTCAGCGTCGGGGCCTGGCATGGGGTGCGCCGCTACGTGGTGCTGCGCGACGTCGCCGGAGAGGACGTTGAGAACGCGAACCTCAATGCCCCGCACTTCGGCTTCTTCCCCAACGCCGACGCCGTGTTGTTCATGTTCGACCCGCTGCGCGTGCAAGTGATCCGCGACCAGCTGCATGACCTGGTGGCCCCGCAGTCGTGGAGCGGCGTCGACCCGAGATCGGTGTTGAGCAATCTGCTCCTCGCGGTGGGTGGGCGGCAGCCGCGACTCGCGGTGGTCATGTCGAAGTTCGACGTGCTGCGCGCTCTCAGCGAGGTCGAGGGTTCGACGTGGAGCCAGGTGATGTCCAACTCCGGCGCGGCGTTCATGCGGGACAGCTCGACGACCCCGCAGTACGACGAGGCTGACGGGCGCCTGCTCCACGAAGAGGTGCGCAGCCTGCTGTTGCGGCTGAACGGCGGTTCCATGGTGGCCGCGGTCGAGAACCCGGCGAACGGGGTCAGGCTGCATCACCGGTATTTCGTGGTGTCGGCGCTGGGCCAGCCGCCGGTGGGCAATCGGCTCGACTCGAAGGGCATCGCGCCGTTCCGGTGCGTCGACCCGTTGCGCTGGGTGACCTCGGGCCACGGGGTGCTGTAGGCCTCCACGTCCTCGTCGACGTCCACGTCCACGTTCACGTCCGGTAGCCGAGCAAGCGCTTGGTTGATAGGCTTGCCCGGTGGAACGGGACACCGGTCAGCCGAACAGCCGGCGCGGCGAGTTATTGGAGCTCGCCGCGGCCATGTTCGCCGAGCGCGGGCTACGCGCGACCACCGTGCGCGACATCGCCGACGGTGCCGGCATCCTCTCCGGCAGCCTGTATCACCATTTCTCCTCCAAGGAAGAGATGGTCGACGAGGTGCTGCGCGGCTTCCTGGATTGGCTGTTCGCCCGCTACCGCGAGATCATGGACAGCGAGACCAATGCCCTGGCGCGCCTCGAGGGGCTTTTCCTGGCGTCCTTCGAGGCGATCGAGCACCGGCACTCGCAGGTCGTCATCTACCAGGACGAAGCCAAACGGCTCTCGTCGCAGCCCCGGTTCTCCTACATCGAGAACATGAACCGCCAACAGCGCAAGATGTGGGTCGAGGTCCTCAACCAGGGCATCGACGAGGGCTACTTCCAGTCCGGCCTCGACGTGGACCTGGTCTACCGCTTCATCCGTGACACCACCTGGGTGTCGGTGCGCTGGTACCAACCCGGCGGACCGCTCACCGCGCAACAGGTGGGCCGGCAATACCTCGCCATCGTGCTGGGCGGGATCACGGCGGAAAACCCCTAAGCCTGACGAAGAAGTCGGAAATGCCTGAGGCGTACGTCATCGATGCTGTACGTACCGCGGTCGGCAAGCGTAACGGATCGCTGGCCGGCGTGCACCCTGTCGACCTGGGGGCACTGGGTTGGCGCGGTCTGCTCGACCGCGTCGACGTCGACCCCGCCGCCGTCGACGACGTGATCGCCGGCTGTGTCGACGCCATCGGTGGCCAGGCGGGCAACATTGCTCGGCTGTCATGGCTGGCGGCCGGCTACCCCGAAGAGGTTCCCGGTGTCACCGTGGACCGGCAGTGCGGCTCCAGCCAGCAGGCGATTTCCTTTGGTGCCCAAGCGATCATGTCCGGTAACGCCGACCTCATCGTGGCCGGCGGAATGCAGAACATGAGCTGGATCCCGATCTCGTCGGCCATGACGGTGGGCGCGCAGTTCGGATTCACCTCGCCTACCAACGAATCCAAGCAGTGGCTGCACCGGTACGGCGATCAGGAGATCTCGCAGTTCCGCGGCTCGGAGCTGATCGCCGAGAAGTGGAACCTGTCGCGCGAGGAGATGGAACAGTACGCGCTGACCAGCCACGAGCGCGCGTTCGCGGCGATCCGCGGCGGTCACTTCGACAACGAAATCCTCACGGTAGAAACGGAATCCGGGCCGTTCCGGGTCGACGAGGGCCCGCGCGAGACTTCCCTCGAGAAGATGGCGGTTCTCAAGCCGCTGGTCGAAGGGGGCCGGCTGACCGCGGCGATGGCCAGCCAGATCTCCGACGGCGCCAGCGCGGTCCTGCTGGCTTCCGAGCAGGCCGTCAAGGACCACAAGCTGACGCCGCGGGCCCGCATCCACCACATCAGTGCCCGCGCCGCCGACCCGGTGTTCATGCTCACCGGACCGATCCCCGCGACCCGCCACGCGCTCGAGAAGACCGGCCTGTCCATCGACGACATCGACACCGTCGAGATCAACGAGGCGTTCGCACCGGTGGTCATGGCCTGGCTCAAGGAGATCAAGGCCGACCCCGCCAAGGTCAACCCCAACGGCGGCGCGATCGCGCTCGGTCATCCGCTGGGGGCCACCGGCGCCAAGCTGTTCACCACGATGCTGGGCGAACTCGAGCGCATCGGCGGCCGCTACGGGCTGCAGACGATGTGCGAGGGCGGCGGCACGGCCAACATCACGATCATCGAACGGCTCTAGCTCGTCATCTTGCCGCCGAACGTGAACCGGCCGCGAGTTTTTCGCGGTTTTATCGCAGTGGCTGCACGTTCGGCCCAGGGTTAGAGGGTCTGGCGTCGTAGTCGACGGCCAGGAACGGCGTCATAGGATGCGACTGGCAGGTCAGAATGTAGCCGGCGTCCAATTCTGCGCGCCCGAGCGCGAAGTTGTGATCCATCTCGACCTCGCCCTCGACGAGCTTCGCGCGGCAGGTGCCACACGCGCCGCCCATGCAGGCATACGGCGCGTCGCTGCGAAGTTGCAGCGCGCCTTCCAGTATCGAGTCCCCGGGGGCCAGGTCGACCGTCGCCTGCGTGCCGGACAGTGTGAAGGTGAGGGTCGCGGTCCCCGACGCGATGCTCGATCAACACTTCGCGCGCGGTGGTCGTCATTCCCGTCGGGCCGCAGGCGAACCACTCGTCGATGCTGTCGGGCTGCAGGCTGCTCGTCAGCCACCGGCTGAGTTTGTCCCGGTCGATGCGGCCGCGCAGTTCCGGTGTGTGCAGCGGATCGGCGGACAGCACGTGCAGGATCTCCAGGCGATCGGCGTAGCGGGACTCAAGCCGGTCCAGCTCATCCCGGAACATCGTCGACTCCCTGGTGCGGTTGCCGTAGACCAGCGTGAACCGGCTCTCGGTCCCGATCTCGAGCGCCGTCGCCAGGATGGACAGCACCGGCGTGATCCCGCTGCCGGCCACCAGGGCGACGTAGTGTCTCGGGGCCAGCGGATGTAACGGGGTGCCGAAGCGCCCGGTCGGCGTCATGAGCTCGAGCACATCGCCGGCCTTGAGCTCTTCAGCCACGAAGGTCGAAAACGCCCCGCCGGGAAGGTGTTTGACGGCGATCCGCATACGGCGAAGGTGACCAGGGTGCTGTCGGCGGTGAGGGGATCCACCGACGCGACCGGGATACGATGCAGCACCGCGTGCGGCGAACTCGACCTGGCCGGCATCCGCACCGGCAGCAGCTTGGCGAGCCTGCCGTTGAGGGCCTTCCACGCCCGGAACTCGTCCGGATTCAGTTGCTGGCCAAAGACTGTCGAGATCGCGGCGTTGCGTTGCAGGTAGGCCTCTTCGTTGCGTTTCCACGTTCGCAGGTAGCCGTAGAACGGCACTGACGGGTGCAGGTGATGTACCAGGTGGTAGTTCTGCGACAGCAGTACCGGGGTGAACAGCCATTCCGCGCCGACCCGGTTGCGGGTTGCCCGGTAGCGGTCGGTGCGCTGGGTGTCTTCGAGTCCGTGGTGGGGCAGCCAGTCGAACCACCACGCCAGTACGGTCAGCCCTATGCGCTGCGGGATCAGGAAGGCGACCGCGAGCGTCCAGAAGCTTCCGGTGATGACGGCGACCGTGAGACCGGTCAGGTTCAGGAACAGCATCGCCAGCGTCTCGGCGAGCTCAGAGATCGGCCGGCTGCGGGCCCGCGGGAGGTAGTACCTCAGGTAGAAATACTCGGACAGCGACCAGCGAAACGGCAGCGACCACAGCGAGCCGTGCAATGCGAACGTGTCGGGGTCCTCGTCGTCGTTGGCGTGGCGGTGATGCTGGATATGAATGAAGGCGAACGACGGGAAGGTGACTATGGGGACGACGAAAAGCCATGCCATCCTCCCGAAAAGCCGGTTCACCCATAGCGCGGAGCTGATCGAGTAGTGCGAGGCATCGTGCACGACGGTGAACATCACGAACGTCACCGCGGCGTTGACCGGCATCGTGAGTCAGGCCGAGGCCGAACCGTTGACGTATCCCACCGTGGAGAACACGAAGGCGGTCAAAGAGCTGATGAAAATCGCGACTGTCGGCAACGCCAACGTCGGCACCGATTCGCCCGGATCGGGCAGTGCATGACGCACGACGGATTCAGGGGTGGCCCGGCCGACCGCGTCGATGGTTGCCATAGTTAACGTAGCTTAACCGGCGAATGCCCCGACGCACACAGCATTCAGCGGGCGGCCATCACCAGTGCGATCCCGCCGAGCGCCAGCAGTCAACTCGTGAAGCTGCCGAGGAGAAAATACCCGGTCACCTCGTCGATGCCGACCGCGCCGTTGCGGTCCTTCTGGGTGCTCAGTTCGGGAAATCGGATGATTCCCTTGGCGGCGAGGACGGCGCCGGCCGCGGCCACCTGTCCGCCGACCCCGAGGCTCAGGATCAGCAGGCGTTCCATCGGGCCGAGCAGCCGGCCGCCCTTGAGCCGGTCCGACGGTTGGGGCTGGCCGGCGGGGCGCACCGCACCCGCGGACCCGAGCACCAGGCGCACCAGTTGGTTCGCGGCGCCGAACTGCAGCAACACCACACCGACGATCATCAGCAGCCGCGTGGGCGTGACGTGGGCGAGCGGCAGGTGCACCCAGGCCGGCCACCGGGCGAAGACACCGCCGACCGGCGAGGACCAACCGGACGCCACCGTCAGAAATATCAGCGTCCCGGCGAAGACTGCGAGCGGGGCGGCCTGGCGCCTGCCGCTGCGTTCACTGCGCATGCACAGCCACTCCCAGGCGGCGACGGCGCAGGCCGCCGGCGCCAGCAACGCGACATCACCGCCGTGCCACAGCGCGCCCAATGCCGCGCACCCGACCACCAGGACCGGACCGATCGCCAGGGGCGGCCACGCCGCACCCACCGTCCGCCGGCACAGGTCGGCGATGCCCACCGCGATCAGGAAGACAGCGATGCCGCTCACGGCAGGCTCCGAAGATATCGCGACGCAACGACAAGGAGATCCAGGCCGTCACGGCTCGCCCGCTGCGACACCGCCGAGGCGCTGATGCCCTCGGCGGCGGCGAGTTCCTTCTTGGTTCGGCTGGTCATCAAGCCCTTCACGATTGGTAGCGATCTTTCATCGAGCGATCCAAGCAGATGGTCCCGACAGATCAGGGCCGCGTTGACGGCCGCGACGTCTGCGCGGGTGTCCTCGTCCGCCCGGAAGGTGGTGCGTACCAGCGTGAAGCCGGGGTGCCGTTGCGTCTGTGCGGTCGCCTGGATCGCCTCGCGCGCGGCCCACCACGCCGGTCCGTCCTGGATGCCGGCGTCGGGGTCCAGGACGGTGACCGGGCCCCAGCCGATGCCGAAGCGTACGTCGACCGCGGGGGCGAGGAGCAGCCGTACGCGCAGGGCGGCGTCGATGGCGGCGCCCACCCGCAATCTGAACCCATCGGAAATCAACCCCACCGAAAGTCCACGACCTGGTCCGTTTCACCCCTGGACCCGACGAACCCAATACGGACTCACGCACCTAGTGGTCTCGCCCGTAAGTTCGTCGGGGGTTGTTACCAGACGCCGCTGGTGCCGAGTCTGCGCTGGCGGCGTCGAGACTGTGCTCAGCGCTACTT
>NZ_JBMIOP010000227.1:0-24082 GCF_049197365.1 Mycobacterium sp. THU-M104 | reverse complement strand
CGTCGTCGACTACCTGACCGGTGCGGGCTGGCAGGTCAGCACCCGGCCCCGGCGTGAACTCTTCGCCGACTACGGCCTGGTCTACCCGGACGACGAGGAATCCCAGCTCCGCAACATCGTCGCCGTCACCGCAACGCTGCGCTGAACCCGACGGCCGTCCGGCGGCATCGGGTTGCACAGGTCGGGGGTGCGGATCAGTGAGTTGTGCGGCCGTGTTCGCGCGGGCCGGTTCCCCAGGGGCCGGCGAACGTGATCCGAGTCGGGTGGTGGCTGATGGCCATAGCGGCGACGACGATGCGCAGGTGCGCTTCGATGGATTGGCGGAGGCGGTGTCAGTCACCTCCATCGGGGCGGTAATCGGCCGCGGGGATGACGCCGGAAGGGCGCGCCGTCTTTCGTGAAGAGCGATCGGGATTGGCGGCGCACTCTTGTCGGCTATGGCTCGAACCCTGCGGTGTTTGCTTACCCGGGGCGCTTGAATACGTCGCGCTCGAGCCGCGCCAGACGTTCGGCGACGGTTCCTGACTCTGCCGGCACCGACGTTTCCCGTCCATTTCGAGCTCGAGATCATCACGACCGACCGGGCGGAGGCGACAGCGCCGTCTGGTAACAACCCCCGACGAACTTACGGGCGAGACCACTTAGTCTATAAGACGGTTTCAGCCAAAAGGAGGCACCGTTGAGCGAGCACGAAGTAAAAATGGTCATCTTGTCCACCGACGATCTCGACGAGTCGATCCGGTTCTACAGCGAGACGCTGGGCATGCCGCTGAAGTTTCGCGACGGAACCCATTTTGCGGCCCTCGACGGCGGGCCGGTAACCCTCGCGCTGGCCACCGCGGTGGACCACCCCATCCACGGACAGGTCGTCGTCGGCATCAAGACCGCCGATGTCGACGCCGCGGCGAAGGCGGTGGAGGACAGCGGCGGCGGCATCGTGAAAGGCCCGTACGACGACGCACACGAACGCCGTGCCGTGGTCTATGACAACAAGGGCAACGGCCTCGTCTTCTACAAGCCACTGGCCAGGTGAAAGAAGCTGTGCCGCAATGTGATTCCGCCCCGTGAACCGGCGGCGCGCCGGCTGGTGGTGGCTGTAGCGCGCCGGCCCTACGGCAGCACCGTGTGCATCAGCATCACGTCGTAGGCCGACCACAGCGACAGGTTGAAGTACAGGTCCTTGCCCGACGACCAGGGGTGGATCATCGGCGCGTAGATGCCGCCGGGCATCTGGAACGACGACACGAGCGGCTGCTCGGGGCTCCACGGCCCCTGCGGCGCCGGCGCCGTCCTGGCCACGACGTCGTTGCTGGCGCCGTTGGTGTAGAGCACCAGATACTGCCTGAGGTAGTCGTTGTACTGCGCTGACATCTCCCCGACCGGACCCGGGATGACCGGAGTCGCGGCCCCCGGATTGGCCGGAACCCAGGCGTTGGAGTCGCCGTTCCAGTACTGATATTTGCTCAGGTCCGGCAGGACACCCGGCTGAACCCGGGCCAGATAAGCGTTACCACCTCGCCCGGACGGGGTCCCGAACGAGTACAGGTAACCGTCGTTGCCCTTCATGAACGCCCCCATCTGGAAATTCTCGTTTCCCGGGACGAAATTGACGCCCGGGATCGCATCCGGTGAGGCCGTGCGGATGGTTCCGGGGTAGACCCCCCACGTTTGGCCGTTGTCAAGCGATCTCGCGATCGCCGAATAGTTGGTCGACCACTCGCCGTCACGGCCCCATCGCCGGATGGACATGTAGCTCATGAACTGGGTCCGGCCGATGGAAATGGCCGCGGTGGGAATGATCCCCGTCTCGTGCGGGGCCTTGTGGATACTGTTGACGACCTGCTTGGAAAGGCCCGAGGTCCACACCGGGGAACCGGAGTACCTGTTGTTGGGCACGCCGTCGGCGACGTGGATTCCTTGGGACAAATCGTGATCCGAACTGCGGAACAGCGTGTTGTAACGCCATTGCTGGCCGTGCACGCTGCAGTAGCCGAATGTGTCACCGAACGCCATGAGGACCTGGTGATTGGCGGGATCCCCGTTGTCCCAGACGATCCCGAGGTCGGTTCCTGAGATGCCGAACCGTTGGAGGGTGTTGTTGGGACTGTTGACTCCGGTCACGAAGTCGACCAGAGATGTCGGGGACCCCGCAATCGAGGGGACTTCAGCCTCCGGTAGCGGCGCCGGCGGCTTCGCCGGTGCGGCGTTCGGCGCCGGCTGCTTGGCGTTCGGCGGCTGCGGAGCAGGGGGGTTGGGTCCAGGCGGAGCGACCCCCGCCTGCGGCTGCAGGGGGGCGACGTATTGCGCGTTCGGAGCAACCGGCTTGAGCATCGACGCGATCAGCGGACCCAGCTTCGGCAGCGGCGCGTTGTCGTTGGTGTGCGCGGGCCGGCGACCCGTGGGTGGTTGCACGACGGGCCCAGGCGCCGGCATCGCCGGCTGCGTGTGGGGCGGCGGAATATTCGCTTCCGGCGCACTGCAAGGCGTGGCGGTCGCCGACGGTGCGGTCCCTATCGCGACGGTGAGTCCGATAGCAGCCGCCGACGCCATCGAAAGCGCCATGCTTCGAAGAATCGCCGACATCGAAGACCTTTCCGCGAGCAGAACCTCGCATTGACGCCGCAGTTGACAAATGTGACCATAGTGATCTGCGGGACGGTTGTGACCAGTGATTTGCTGATAGGTACGCATCCGTGACCGTGTCGAAACTCGGCGGTACGCGCTCGCCGGCCAAGAGGATGTCGTGGTCAGCACGCCGCGGGCTTCGCAGCCCGCTCCTCACAGATGTGGAATTCGGATGTTTGCCGTGCCACACCGGGGGCAATGTTCCCGAGGAAGTGAGCGCGTGGGCCGGCCTATGTGCTCGCCCAGGTCCCGTCGGTTCAGCCCGAGAGCTGACGGGGCCGCCCCTTGTCCGCACGAAGGCGAACTCATCGAGGAGCGCCACCATGGCCCGGGCCGAACCCTGCCGTGGTGCACACTGGTGGCTGGGTTCGCGCGCTCCGACGCGCGGCCGTGTTGCTCGGCAGATCGGAGAAGACGTGGACGACCAGAAGCCCCACCGCGCAACGCACTGGCCCGCGCAATTGGCACCTATTGGTGCCGTCCGTTTCGCCCGGCGTTCGCCGAATTTCCTTGAAACGATGCGGTTCTACCGCGATTTGGTTGGCCTGCCGCTCTTTGAGACGTTCGACGCCGGCTACGGCAGCAATGGTGCGATCTTCGGGCTGCCGAGCTGGAACCTGACGCTCGAAATCGTCGAGTCGGTCGAGCCGGTCGCGGTGGCCGACCACGAACAGCTCTGCCTGTATTTTCCCGACCCGCAGGCAATGCAGGCAGCAACTGCGCGGCTGCGTGCCGCGGCGGCCGAACCAGTGGCACAGCAACCGTACTGGGAGGCGCACGGGGCGGTCACCTATCAGGACCCCGACGGCCGCGAAGTCGTTTTCGCGCCGTTCGTTTTCGGCGTCAACGAGCCTGCCGGCAGCGCCGACTCGGGCCGCCCCGAGTTTCCCTCGTCCTGAAACTCACCGCGCCGGCCCGCCGGACACCGTCGCCGCGATCACGGCCGCCACCGAGCACGCCGCCGCGCACAGCGCGGCAACCGAGCCGACGTAGAGTCCGTATTCGGCCGATACCGGCGGATTGACGTTGAGCTTGTAGTACCACGCCATCAGAGCCAGGATGAGCAGCGAAATGATCAGCGCGGCAATGGAGGCGAGTTTCGCCGACAGTCCGCGGCCCACCATCGCCCCAGCCACCAGCAGCGCCGAAGACAGCAACACGATGAGCTGCCCGGCACTGAACCCGGGGGGAAGCCGCAGGCTGCCATGCGTACCCCCGATGGCGTTGGCCCAGCCTCCGCCGTTGACCGCCGTCGTGAGCCACGGCATCCATGCGCTGGCCGAGATGATCAGCGCGCAGAACACCACCAGCCAACCAGGGCCGAGCCGCCGTGTCACGAGACCCTACATTAGTAGGGGATTCGGACAGCGTTCCAGCTCGCCACACGGCGTCGCGCCGCGGTCAGCGCCGGGTGCGGCCGTCTTCGTGGAAGTCCGGCTGTGTCGAGGGGCCGGTTCCGGTGAAGACCGAAAGGAAGTTCTGCAGCGATTCGTTGATGTCGCTTCGCAACGCCGCAGCGACGATCATGCCGATCGGCCCGAACAGGGCCGGGCCACCGAGGTGGACGTCGAAGCTGACGACGGCCCCATCTTCCTTGGGCGCCACCTTGGCCATCAGCTTGACCTTGACGCCGCCGACACCGTCGCCGTTGAGGGTCATGCCCTCGGGCGGCTTGTAGCGCACAACCGTCCAGGTGACCCGGTTGTACATCCCCTTGACCTCGACGATCGATTCGACGACGGTACCCTTGACGATCTCGTCGGGTAGTTTGCTGCGCCACACCCGGTGAATGGTCAGCCAGTCCTTGTACCGGGACAGATCGGAGGCATGCTGCCAGGCCGTCTCCGCGGGCAGGGGTACGTCGATGGATCCCGAGAGTTTCGCCATGGGTCAGCCCTGCTGATCGTCAGCAGCCGCGGAACCGGCCGCCTGCTTGACCTCTTCGGCCACCTCGTGGACGGTGACGGAGTACTCACCCTGCGTCTTGTCGTCGACAAACGCGCCGACGTTGTCGATGGCCGTCTGCACCTTGTCGGCGTTCTGCGACAACAGGTCCTTCGCCTTGTCCAGGAATCCCATGCACCTGTCCTTTCCCTGGGAAACCCTACTCAACCGCTGAAAACCCTACCGGCCCGTTCCCCCGTCCTCACGCCAGAGCCGCGGCTGCTCGCCGACCATCCTGGCCCGGATCCACCACGCTGCCTCGATCGCCGCGGCGCCCAGCACGCCGATCCCGAGCGCGACCATGGTGATCGTCACATTGGAGGGATCCAGCAGGAACTTCTGCCGGGCCAGCGGGACGCTGAAGAGCACCACGTAAGCCAGCCCCGAGCCGACGACGAGGCCGACGCGCCACCACTGGTACGGCCGTGCCACTACGGCCAGCACCCACAGCGCGCTGACCAGCAGCGTGATGAGCGCCGCGGTCGACGCCTGATCCTGTTGCCGGAACGTGGCGTGGCGACCCTGGTAGGACGCCAGGTAGGAGACGAACGTCGCCACGCCCACAATCAGTCCGGACGGCAGCGCCGACGTCAGCACCCGCCGCACGAAACCGCGTTGGGCGCGTTCGTTGTTGGGCGCCAGCGACAGGATGAACGAGGGGATGCCGATCGTGAACCAGGCCGCGATGGTGACGTGAATCGGCTGGAACGGATACAGCAGCGGGTCGGCGTTCAGCGGTTTGGCGAACACGCATTCGATACCGACCAGCAACGCCAGCAGCACCGAGTAGACCGTCTTGGTCAGGAACAGGTTGGCAACCCGCTCGATGTTGCCGATCACCCGCCTGCCCTCGCCGACGACATCCGGGAGCGTAGCAAAACTGTTGTCCAGCAGAACTATCTGCGCGACGGCACGCGACGCCGGGCTGCCCGAGCCCATCGCCACACCGATGTCCGCGTCCTTGAGGGCCAGCACGTCGTTGACGCCGTCACCGGTCATCGCCACGGTGTGGCCATGCGATTGCAGCGCATGCACGACGGCGCGCTTCTGGTCGGGACGCACCCGGCCGAAGGTGGTGTGGGATTCCAGCGCCTCAGCCAGGGCCGCGTCGTCGGCCGGCAGCCGGCGCCCGTCCATCGTCTCTCCGTGCAGCCCGAGCTCGCCGGCCACCGCAGCCACCGACACCGCGTTGTCACCGGACAGCACCTTGACGGAAACCCCTTGGGCGGCAAAGTAGTCCAGCGTCTTGCGGGCGTCCGGTCGCACCTTCTGCTCGAGCACCACCAAGGCCACCGGGCGGACGCGGCCCGGTGCGTCCGGGCGGTCCACGGGCTCCTCGGCGGCACCCAACAGCAGCACCCGCAGCCCCCGCGAGCCGATCCGCTCGGCCCGCTGCGCAGCCACCGACGCGGGGTCGAGCAGCACGTCGGGCGCGCCGATCACCCAGCTGCCGTGGTCACGGAAGGACACGCCGCTCCACTTGGTCGCCGACTTGAACGGCGCACTCGCCGTGGCGACCCAGTCAGGTGGGCGGCCATAAGTTGCTGCGATCGCCTGCATGCTGGCGTTGGGTCGCGCGTCGGCGGCGGCCAGCGCGGCCAGGATCTCGGCGACCGTTTCGCAGGGCGCAGCGAGTTCCTCGACATCGCGAACCCGCATCCCGCTCTCGGTCAGCGTGCCCGTCTTGTCGACGCAGACCACGTCGACGCGGGCCAGTCCCTCGATCGCCGGCAATTCCTGTACCAGGCAACGGCGTTGGCCGAGCCTGACGACGCCGGCAGCGAATGCGATCGAGGTCATCAGCACCAGCCCTTCGGGTACCATCGGCACCAGCGCACCGACCGTGCGCAACACCGACCGGCGCCAGCCGGCGTGGGTGGTGAACAACTGGGTGTAGATCGTCAGCAGGCCGGCCGGCACCAACAGGTAGGTGATGAACTGCAGGATCCGGTTGATGCCGTTGCGCAGCTCGGAATTCACCAAGCTGAACTTGCTGGACTCCGCGGCGAGTCTGGCGGCATAGGACCCCGGTCCGACGTTGGTTGCCCGGTAGGCCCCGGCACCGGCGACGACGAAGCTACCCGACATCACCGCGTCGCCGACGTCCTTGGGGATCGGGTCGGCCTCCCCGGTGACCAGCGATTCGTCGGTCTCCAGGTTGTTCTCCTCGACGATCACTCCGTCGACGACGACCTGGTCACCGGGGCCGAGCTCGATGACGTCGTCCCGCACCACCTGCTCGGGCGGCAGGGCGCGCGTTCCGGATGCCCTGCGCACCAGAGGTTTCGCCTGCCCGAGGATCGCCAGCCGGTCCAGCGTCTGCTTGGCGCGGATTTCCTGGACCATGCCGACGACGCTGTTGGCGACAATCAGCAGACCGAAGAGCCCGTTGATCACCGGGCCAGTCACCAGGACGATCAGCAGCAGCACCCCCAGGATCGCGTTGATCCGGGTGAAGACGTTGGCGCGGACGATCGCGGCGATGCTGCGGGTGGCGCGGTGCGGCGTCGCGTTGCTATGGCCGTCGGCGACCCGCTGAGCCACCTCGGCGTCGGTCAGGCCGACGGCGCCGGCCGGCGTCATCGGGTGAAGGTCCCCAGCTTGTCGGTGTCAAAGTACTCCACGTTCAGCGTGGCGTCGGGGGATCCGGAGAATACCGCCTTGGAAATCGTTCCGGGCGCAGCGTTTTCGTCGGGCAGCGGAAAGGTGAAGGTGTCGCCGTCCCAGTGCGTCAGGGGAAATGTCCGGTTCTTGGGCCCCATCGCCAGCTGCAGCCCTCCGTCGTGTGCGGCCACGATCGCGCGACCCCAGTAGTCGCTGGTGTACACGCCGAGGTACTCGCCGAGCGGCCGGGCCGGCGCGGGATCGGCCGGGGGCTGCTTGCCGACCAGCGAGCCCTCGGGATTGTTCATCCAGCCCGTCGCCTTCTGGTACAGGCCGGCCCAGTCCTCGCGGATCTGGCCGTACTGCACCAGATCCAGGAATTCGGCGGTCAGTGTCTCCGGCACGCCGATGGGCGCGGCGTTGGTCAGCGCGACGATGGCCAGGTCCTCGGACGGCAAGACCACGAAGTTGGTGGCGGCGCCCATCGTGAAGGCACCGGAATGGCTCAGCTCGGTGCGCCCCGAGGAGAGCACTTCGGCGGAGAGCTCCTCCCACGGTTTGCCCGCCACCGCGGCCACCGCCTCGGCCGCGGCGCTCACGCCGAAGTTGGTGTAGGCATAGCGGTTCCGAAACGGCCCCAGCGGCAGGTACTTCAGCCGCTCCAGCGTCTGGCGGCGGTCATAGCCCAGGTCCTCGAGCTGGTCGCCGGCGTGGTCGGGAAGCCCGGAGCGGTGCGAGTAGAAGTCGGCGACGGTCACGTGGCCGGTGACGTACGGGTCGGACAGCGAGAACCACGGCAGCACCGACGCCACCGGCGTGTCCCAGGCGATCACCTTCTCGGTCACCGCGTGTGCCACCACGGTGGCACCCACCGACTTGGACACCGATGCCAGCTGGAAGACGGTGTCGGCGTCGACCCTGTTGTCCGGATCATCGCCCCTGCTTGCGTCGCGGACACCGAAACCCTTGGCGTAGAGGGTTTTCCCACCGTGGACGATGGCGAGCGCCATGCCCGGGATGCCGCTCGTCTTCATCAGGTCGGCGACCAGGCCGTCGACCTTGGCCACGGCGTCGCCGATGCGGCCGGGCGGGATGACGACGCCCGACGCCTCGGCGGGCGGGACCTTCGACACTGGCGGCGACGGGGCCGTCAGGTGTTGCGCGGAACCGCATCCGGTGAGAGCGAGGAACACCATCACGACAGCGGCCGTTGCCCTGCGTTTCGTCATGGCCGAACTCTAACCCGGGGGTGGTGACGCCGCCGTGGTCGCGCACCCCGGCCAGGCGATGCGTCGCTCGACGACCCGGTCGCGCAACCACCTAGAGTGCGGGCGCATGGACATCGTGTTCGTCGACGCCGCCGCCTGGGCCTACGATCCGGACACTCCGTTCCAGCGACCGCTGGGCGGGTCGCAGTCCGCGGCGTGCTACCTGAGCGCCGAGCTGGTCAAGATGGGGCACCGGGTCACGCTGGCCAGCCGCGACGCCGCGGTCACGATGGTGCGTGGAGTCCACTGCCAGCCGGTCCCCGGCATCGAGCAGGGCATGCTGCACGACGCCGACTGCGTCGTGCACCTCGGTGGCGTGCACCCCGGGCTCGCCGAATTCCAGTCGCTGTGCCGGCCCGGCGCCCGCCACATCCTGTGGACCGGCCTGGCCCACGACCAGCCCTTCGTCGCGCCCCTGGCCTCGCCCGCGATCCGGGCGCTGTTCAGCGGTTTCGCGATGGTCAGCGAGTGGCAGGCCGACTGTTTCCACCAGGCGTTCGGGCTCGATCCCGCCCGAATCGGCATCCTGCGCAACGCCGTCGGCCCGGTCTTCGCCGAGTTGTTCGCCGAGGCTCCGATCTTGCCGGCCAAATCGGGCCCGCCGACCCTGTGCTACACCAGCGCGCCCTACCGGGGCCTGGATCGGCTGTTGGCCGCCTTCGCTCTCATCCGGGCCGCGGTGCCGGACGCCCACCTCGAGGTCTACAGCAGCATGGCCGTCTACAACGCCCTGCTGGACCCGTTCCGGCCGCTCTACGACGCGGCACGCAGCGCGCCCGGCGTCACCTACCACGGTTCGGTCGCCCAGCCGGCACTGGCCCGCGCGCTGCAGGGCGCCACCATGCTCGCCTACCCCAACACCTTCGCCGAGACGTCCTGCATCGCCGTGATGGAGGCGATGGCGGCCGGCTGCACCATTGTCACCAGCGATCTCGGCGCGTTACCCGAGACAGGCGCCGGTTTCGTCGAGCTCATGCGCCCGCCGGCCGATCCACACGCACATGCCGAGGCGTTTGCCGACCGTGTCATCGAATCACTGGCCGCACGCGAGTCCGATCCTGCCGGCACCGAAGCTCACCTGCGGGCGCAAGTCGACTACACCGTCGCCGAGAACAACTGGGCGCGGCGGGCCGAGCAGTGGCACACCTGGCTCACCCTGCTGGTCTGACATCCACGCTCAGAGCCGCCACCACGGGCCGGTGCTCATCCGCGCGGCCGGCTCGATGCGTTGCCCGGGCGCCGGGACCGCCGCCTCGACGCCGGCGGCTTCGGTGGCCTCGAGAAGACGTTCGACGGGCTCCGCCCAGGGATGCGGAGCGAGGCGGAACGTACCCCAGTGGATGGGCACCAGCAGGCCCGACCCGGCGCTCGTCAGGTCGAGGTGAGCCCGCACCGCCTCCTCGGGGTTCATGTGGATGTCCGGCCATGCCGGGTTGTAGGCGCCGATGGGCAGCAGGGTCAGGTCGAAAGGCCCATGGTCGGCACCGATCCGGGCGAAGCTCGCGGTGTAGCCGGTGTCGCCGCCGAAATAGGCGCGATGACGCGGCCCGACCATCGCCCACGACGCCCACAGCGTGGTGTTGCGATCCAGGAAGCGCCCCGAGAAGTGCCGCGCCGGAGCACAGACCACGGTGAGTTCGTCGACCCGTACGCTCTGGTTCCAGTCGAGCTCGACGACGCGGTGCTCGGGAATGCCCCACGCGCGCAGATGTGCGCCCACCCCGAGGGGAACGAAGAACGGCGCCCGTTGAGTACGCGCGAGCCTCATGACGGTGTCGATGTCGAGGTGGTCGTAGTGGTCGTGGCTGATGACCACCGCGTCGAGGGCGGGCAGCGCCTCCAGCGGCACCGGTGGCGGATGCAGCCGCTCCGGGCCGACCAGGTCCGACGGCGAGCACCGCCGGCTCCACACCGGATCGGTCAGCACCCGGTAGCCGTCGACCTCCACCAGCGCCGTGGAATGACCGAACCAGCTCACGGCCAGGCCGGAGTCATTACCGAAGATTCCTGGCGAACTCAACGGGATCGCGGCCTGCGGGCGGCTTTTGGCGCGTCCGGCCACCAAATCCCACGCGATCAGCCTCAGCTGCTCGCGGTCCATGGTGAACATCGAGACCGGGTCGAGGTTGACGAAGACGCCGGCGCGACAGTGCGGCGAGCGCTCGGTCACCGCCCGGATCGACGTGGGGTCGGCACCCAGCGCGATCGGTGCGCCGCGCAGCGCGCGCACGACCCAGCCGCCGGCCGCCAGCGAGGCCGTGCCCGCGGCCAGCCGCAGCGCCGCGCGCACCATGTCCGTCAGGCGCCCGTGAAGTTGGGCGGCCGCTTCTCGATGCGGGCGACCTGGGCCTCGATGACGTCCTGGCTCGCCCACGCCTTGTCGAAGAGTTCCTTGTGCACGGGCAGCTGGTCATCCATGGCGCCGTCGTCGTTGAGCACCCGCTTGGCGTGCTGGATGGCCAGCGGCGCCAAACCGGCGATCTCGGTGGCCCACGCCTGGGCGTCGGCGAGCGTCCCGATGCGGTTGGCCATCCCGGTCTGCAGCGCAGTCTCGGCGGTCAGCTTCTCGGCGGTCAGCAGCATCGCGCCGGCCCGCCCGTGACCGACCAGCGAGGCCAGTCGGCGGATGCTCCAATTGTCCAGGGCCAGGCCATACTTCGAAGTCGGGAACTGGAAGAACGCCTCGGGTGCGACGACCCTCAGGTCACATCGCATGGCCAGCTGCAGGCCCGCGCCGACGGCGGGGCCGTTGACGGCGCCGATCACCGGGATCAAGGTGGCGTCCATCAACCTGTGCAGTTCGATGAGCCGCTCGGGGTAGTCGGCCGCGAACACGTCACCGCTCAGGTCGGCGCCGGCGCAGAACGCGGTGCCCTGCCCGGTGAGCACGATCGCCCGGACCGTCCCGTCGCCGGCCTTCTGGAAGACTTCCCGCAGCTCCTCGACGAGCTGGGAGTTCAGTGCGTTGCGGCGCTCGGGTCGTTGCAGCTCGATGGTCAAGACGGCCTCGGCCTGGGTGACACCGATCATGAAGGCCACCTTATATAGCCTCGTGTCGTGAGTCGTATCACGGCCGGTCAACTCCGGGACGCGGCGCTCGACGAGGGGTCCTTTCTCAGCTGGGACAGCGCGCCGCCACCGCTGCAGCTCAGCGAGTCCTATGCGCGGGAACTGGCCGACGCCCGCGCCGCCACCGGACTGGACGAATCGGTGCTCACCGGCGAGGGCCGCATCTTCGGGCGTCGGGTGGCGTTGGTGGTCTGCGAGTTCGGCTTCCTGGGCGGCTCGATCGGGGTGGCCGCGGCCGAACGCATCACCGCCGCCCTCGAGCGGGCCACCGCCGAGCGGTTGCCGCTGCTGGCCTCGCCGAGTTCGGGCGGTACCCGCATGCAGGAGGGCACCGTCGCGTTCCTGCAGATGGTCAAGATCGCGGCCGCGGTCACGCTGCACAAGCAGGCCCACCTGCCCTACCTGGTGTACCTGCGCCACCCGACCACGGGCGGGGTGTTCGCGTCGTGGGGGTCGCTGGGGCATGTCACGGTCGCCGAGCCGGGCGCCCTGATCGGCTTCCTGGGCCCCCGCGTGTACGAGCTGCTGTACGGCGAACCCTTCCCGGAAGGTGTGCAGACCGCGGAGAACCTGCAGCGGTACGGAGTCCTCGACGGGGTCGTCGCCCTCGACGAGCTGCGAGGCACGCTGGACCGAGCGCTGAGCGTCATCGTCGACCCCGCACGACCGCTGCCGGACCCGGCGCCGGCGCAACCGGTCGCCGAGGTGCCGGCCTGGGATTCGGTGGTGGCTTCCCGGCGGCCGGACCGACCGGGCGTCGGGCATCTGTTGCGGCATGGCGCCAGTGACGTGGTGCTGTTGTCGGGCACCGGGGGCGCGTCGACCACCCTGCTGGCGCTGGCGCGATTCGCCGGCCAGCCCGCGGTGGTCCTCGGCCAGCAGCGAGGTGCCGGCGGGTCGGAGAAGGGCCCAGAAAACGGCCCAGAAAAGGGCCGCGTGGGGCCGGCCGCGTTACGCGAGGCCCGGCGCGGCATGGCGCTGGCCGCCGAACTGCGCCTGCCTCTGGTGCTGGTGATCGACACGGCCGGGCCCGCGCTGTCGGCCGACGCCGAGCAGGGCGGGCTCGCCGGCCAGATCGCCCAGTGCCTGTCCGAGCTCGTGACGCTGGACACCCCAACCGTGTCGGTGCTGCTGGGACAGGGCAGCGGCGGGCCGGCACTGGCGATGGTGCCCGCCGACCGGGTGCTGGCCGCCCTGCACGGCTGGCTGGCGCCGCTACCACCTGAGGGGGCCAGCGCGATCGTCTTCCGGGACACCGCGCACGCCGCCGAGCTCGCCGCCAGCCAGGGGATCCGCTCGGTCGAGTTGCTGGGCGCCGGGATCGTCGACGTCGTGGTGCCCGAGGAGCCCGACGCCGCCGAGGAGCCGGTGAAGTTCAGCCGGCGGATGTCGCGCGCCATCGCCGCCGAGCTGGACGCGTTGCGCGACGTACCGGACGACGAGCGGCTGGCCACGCGGCTGCGACGCTACCGCCGCATCGGCGTGCAGCCAGAGACCTGATCGGAACTGTCGGCGCGACTTTCCCGCCGCGTCCCACGGTCGACGACCGAAATCCGGCAAAATGTCGAGCATGGACACTGGAGCGACCTCACCTCGGGTTTTGGTCGTCGACGACGACTCCGACGTGCTTGCCTCGTTGGAACGCGGTCTGCGGCTGTCCGGTTTCGAGGTGTCGACGGCGGTCGACGGCGCCGAAGCCCTGCGCAGCGCGACCGAGATGCGCCCGGACGCGATCGTGCTCGACATCAACATGCCCATCCTGGACGGGGTCAGCGTGGTCACGGCACTGCGCGCCATGGACAACGACGTGCCGGTCTGCGTGCTGTCCGCCCGCAGTTCGGTGGACGACCGGGTGGCGGGGCTGGAAGCCGGCGCCGACGACTACCTGGTCAAACCGTTCGTGTTGGCCGAGCTGGTGGCGCGGGTGAAGGCGCTGCTGCGCCGTCGCGGCGCGACCGCGACATCCTCGTCGGAAACCATCACCGTGGGTCCGCTGGAAGTCGACATCCCCGGCCGACGGGCCCGGGTCAACGGTGTCGAAGTCGACCTGACCAAGCGGGAGTTCGACCTGTTGGCGGTGCTGGCCGAACACAAGACCGCGGTGCTGTCCCGCGCCCAGCTGCTCGAGCTGGTCTGGGGTTATGACTTCGCCGCTGACACCAACGTCGTCGACGTGTTCATCGGGTACCTGCGCCGCAAGCTGGAAGCCAACGGAGGGCCCCGCCTGCTGCACACCGTTCGCGGGGTCGGGTTCGTACTGCGCATGCAGTGACCGAGTCGGAGCAGGCGATGCACATCTTGTCGCGGACCTTCGCCCGCACGCCCTCGCTGCGAACGCGGGCTCATCGGTGGCGACAGTGATCGGCGCCGCGGCGGTGTTCGCCGGGCTGCTGGCGGTCTTCGCGGTGCGGCCGTTCACACAGCTCGCTCGGCACACCCGCTCGATCGACGCGAACGACGAGGCACCTCCGTTTTTGCCCGCTCCGCGGGTCACTTCCGCCGGGAGGAGTTGCGCCACGGCGTGAAAGCGGCCCGCACGGCCGCTTGCTCGTCCTTGAACCAGACCTGAGCGACGGTGAGGTGATAGACAGGGTCGTCGGGAGTGTAGAAGAGCCTGGTATCCGAGCGGCCCTTCACCGACCAGCCGGACGGTCCGCCACCCTCGGGGGTGGCGCGCGCGGAGCCGGGACCATAGGGCGCATAGGGCAGCTTCGGCCGCATCGCCGGCGCACCTTTGGCGGGCCGCGGCCTTTTCCCGGGCGGCGCTTTGGCGGGCGGAGCCTTCTTCGCCGGTGGCGCCTCGGCGGGCGGAACCGTCGCAGAGAACAACTCCTCAGCATCAGCTATCTGGACGGTGGGCGACTCGAGAGCGGTCGGTAGTGGGCCGGGCGGCTCCGTAGCACCCGCCATAGCGGCCCCCGCAGACTGCTCCAACAGCGACGAGCCCTTGGGGGGGCGGAGTATCAGCACGGACGTCAGCACCAAGCCCATCACGAAGGACAGGCCGACCAGCCACCAGTGCACGTGACTCATCGCCGCACACCGGTATCCTGGCCGGTCGGACCGGCAAGTACCTTCCCGGCGGGAAAGCGTTTGATCAGTCTCGTCGCAATCACCCAGGCGACGACCGAGCCTGCCACGAAAGCCGTCAGATACCACAACCATTGGACGATCAAATCCATGCTGCTTCTCCTCAGCTGACCACGATGTCGACGCGGCGATTCTTGGCGTGGTCCTCGGCCGTGTCGTTGGGAGCGACCGCGTCTACCGAACCCAGGCCCCTGACCGCCAACTGGCCGCTCGGGACGCCATGGCCGGCCAGAAAGTCGGCGACTTTCTGGGCTCGCTGGCTGCTCAGCGCAATGTTGATGGCCTCGGTACCGTTGTCATCGCTGTAACCGTTGATCGTCGCGCGCGCCGTGGGACATGCCTTGAGCTTGTCCGCCACCTCACTGAGGATTTGCTCGTCGGCCGGGGTCAAGCTGAACCCGTCTTCGCCGAATGCGATGCGCCCGCCGGTCACCGCGTTGATGGCCGACCGCAGATCAGGGCACGCCGCGGGGGCCGGAGCAGGTGAGCCGGGCGATGCTGGTCCCGCGACCACAACGCTGTCGACCACGTTCAACCCCGACCACGTGGTCGCGGCGGCGCGTTGGGCGGCGATCTTCTCGTCCTGCGATCCGGCAGTACCCGCCACGACGATGGTGTTCCCGTCGACCGTCAGACGGAAATCGAGAATCGGCGCGCTGTCTTTGAAAAGCACTCCGGCGTTTGCAAAGTCGAGCGAGTCCACTTTGGGGTCGACAATAGTTTGATCGACGATGTTGATTCCCGGACCCAGCGCGTTCTTGATCGCAGCGATCAGCGCCGCCTTGGCGGAATCGTCGGGGAATTTGCCGCTCACCGTGATGTCGTTGCCGTTCCGGACGAGGGAAAGCGGCGCCAAGGACAGCGTCGGGGCGCCTGACGTGTTCGACGGCGTCAAGGTCGGGACCGCCCCGGTCGGCCCGTTGGCGGCTGCAGGGCGGTCCAGGGCACCGTCGCCGATCACCGCTATCAGCAGCGGAACAACGACGAGAGCAATCAACCAGGGCAGGCCGAGCGATCTCCGAAAAGACAACGGAATGACCAACAGGGCGATCAGCCAGGGACGACCCAACGACCGCCGGAACATTTCCGGACTGCGCCGCGAGTCGGTCGTTTCGGGCGTTCGGCTCAAATCCGTCCCTAAACTCAATTCCGCCCCCTAGCTCGAATTCCATCCTCATGCCAGTCGGTTCTGCGGGCGCTATGCAGCCTACCCAGTCCGCAGCGCTGCGACGTTATGTCGGGCACACCGGAGCGGTGGGCAACGGCAACAAGCCGAGCGACACCGATACCCTGGGAGAAATCCGCGCGCTGCTAGCCGCGGAGAAAGCCCTGCGGGCACAGGTGCAGCGCGGCACCGGTGGCGACGATCATCTGGTCCGTGGACGGTTCGTCCTGGCCGGCGTCACCCCGGCCAGTCCTGGCTGGCCTGCTCGGACAAACGGAGCACGTCACGGGCGTGGGGCGCACAGGTCAAAGTGAACACGGTGCTGCGGCGGCTGCCCCGGTTGCGCGACGACCGCGTCACCCCCGAACAGGCATTCGCCGGCACATTCCACGCCAACGAGACGTGGACCCAGTTGGACGCGGGGTACGCGAACGCATCGGCCGGCCGGTTGCCGGATCCGTTGCCGCGCGAGGCCTGCTGCCGTTCCCTGACCGACGCCGGCCGTACATCGAGGCCACGACCACCCTGGATCTGCATCGCACCCTGGCGATGACGGAGGGCAACATCTTCCACGGCGGGTTGTCGTGGCCGTTCGCCGCCGACGACGACCCGCCGGACACCCCGGCGCGGCGCTGGGGAGTTGCCACGGCCAACGACGGGATCATGCTGTGCGGCTCGGGGGCGCGCCGCGGCGCGATGTCGGGCATCGGAGGCCACAACGCCGCGATGGCGGTCCTGTCGTCCCTGTGACAGAGCCGCCCGACGGGCCTACCGCCCGTCGATACCGACGTAGTCGCGCTCGGTGTAACCGGTGTAGATCTGGCGCGGACGGCCGATCTTGCTGTCGCCCTCGTCGTGCATCTCACGCCAGTGCGCGATCCAGCCGGGAAGCCGGCCCAACGCGAACAACACCGTGAACATCCGGGTCGGGAATCCGAGGGCCCGGTAGATCAGGCCCGTGTAGAAGTCGACGTTCGGGTAGAGCTTGCGCTCGATGAAGTAGTCGTCGGTCAGCGCCGTTTCTTCGAGTTCCTTGGCAATGCCCAGCAGGTCGTCGTCACCGCCGAGCTTGGCCAGGATCTTGTCGGCCTGCTCCTTGACGATCCGGGCCCGTGGGTCGTAGTTCTTGTAGACGCGGTGGCCGAAGCCCATCAGCTTGACACCGGCCTCGCGGTTCTTGGCTTTCCGGACGAATTCCTCGACGCCGTCGCCGCTGTCGCGGATCTGCTCGAGCATCTCGAGCACGGCCTGGTTGGCGCCGCCGTGCAGCGGACCCCACAGCGCGTTGATGCCGCCGGAGATCGAGGTGAACAGGTTGGCTCGGGACGAGCCGACCAGGCGCACCGTCGACGTCGAACAGTTCTGTTCGTGGTCGGCGTGCAGGATGAACAGCATGTCCAGCGCCCGCACGATCTCCGAATCGGCCACGTAGGGTTCGGCCGGCAACCCGAAGGTCATCCGCAGGAAGTTCTCCACCAGGGTCTGCGAGTTGTCCGGATACAGGAACGGCTGCCCGATGGACTTCTTGTAGGCGTACGCCGCAATGGTCGGCAGCTTGGCCAGCAAGCGCGTGGTCGACAGCTCCACCTGTTCGTTGTCCATCGGGTCCAGCGCGTCCGGATAGTAGGAGCTCAGCGCGTTGACGACGCTGGACAGCACCGGCATCGGGTGGGCGTTGGGCGGAAAACCGTCGAAGAACCGCTTGAGATCCTCGTGCAGCATGGTGTGTCGCTGGATCCGGTTGGTGAACTCCGCCAGCTGCGCCTTGTTCGGCAACTCCCCGTAGATCAGCAGATAGCTGACCTCGATGAATGTCGACTTCTCCGCCAGCTGCTCGATCGGGATGCCCCGGTACCGCAGGATGCCGGCATCGCCGTCGATGAAGGTGATGGAACTCTTGGTGGACGCGGTGTTGACGAAACCGTTGTCGAAGGTGGTGTACCCCGTCTTGGCCAAGAGAGACCCGAGCGCAATACCGTCGTTTCCTTCGGTGGCGCGAACGACCTCCAAGTCGATCTCGCCCCCCGGATACCGGAGGGTTGCGCTGTCGTCGATGTCGGCCACGAGAACCCCTTTGCACTCTGGCTGGTCTGATTATGGCTGGCCCGCACTGGGTGCGTACTACTGAAGGTAGTCGTTCTCGCGACGGCGCGCCTGCCCGGGGTCGGGTTCGCCGGACGTGCGCCCCTCTGGCCGGGCGAGACCCGGCACCACCGACGCATCCGCACACAGCGGCGGCGACGGCGGCCGACGCCGGCGAGGCGCACCGTCAGGGCTGCAGGCGTTCGACACGGCCGCCGCTGACCCGAATCCGGTTGTGCAGCCGATTTTCCCGCCCCTGCCAGAACTCCACCACCTCGGGCGCGATGAGGTACCCGCCCCAACTCGGGGGCGTCGGCACGCATTCGGAATCTGCGAACCGCGCGGTCACCTGCGCCAGCTGGTCGAGCAGCGCATCCCGCGACACGATCGGGCGCGACTGATGCGACGCCCACGCTCCCAGCTGTGAGCCGCGCGGCCGCTTGGCCCAGTAGCCCTCGGTGACGTGGGCATCGACCCGGCTGACCGGCCCGCGGATGTGGACCTGGCGGCCCAGCCGGAACCAGGGAAACGTAGCCGACGCGAACGGCGTCGCGGCAAGCTCGTTGCCCTTGGCCGAGTCGTAGTTGGTGAAAAATGTGATTCCGGTCTCGTCGGCGCTCTTGCACAGCACCGTCCGGCTGACCGGTAGTCCGTCCGCGACGGTGGCCAGCACCATGGCGTTGGGCTCGGACAGCCCGGCCCTCTCGGCGTCGTCAATCCACTTGAGGAACAACGCAAGCCAGCCCTCAGCCAGCCAGCCGGCATCCAGATCGGGACTGCCGTCTTTTTCCGCCGACCCGTATTCCACCCGCATCTGCGAAAGATGCATGTTGTCCGGCCCTGCCATCGACCCCACGCTACCGTTCGTGACGCGGTAGCTACCGGCCGGTAGGAGAGCTCCCGCAAAGAGGTGCGAGAATTTTCCCATGACTGTGGTCCCGGATGACTTCGTACCCGGCCTCGAAGGCGTGGTCGCCTTCACCACCGAGATCGCCGAACCGGACAAAAACGGTGGCGCGCTGCGCTATCGCGGTGTCGACATCGAGGATCTGGTGAGCCAGAAGGTCACGTTCGGCGACGTCTGGGCGCTGCTGGCCGACGGCAGGTTCGGCCACGGACTGCCGCCCGCCGAGCCCTTCCCACTGCCGATCCACACCGGTGACGTGCGTGTCGACGTGCAGGCGGGCCTGGCGATGCTGGCACCCATCTGGGGGTACAAGCCGCTGCTCGACACCGATGACGCCACCGCCCGCGCGCAGCTGGCCCGGGCGTCGGTGATGGCGCTGTCCTACGTCGCGCAGTCCGCGCGCGGCATCTACCAGCCGGCGGTTCCCCAGCGGGTCATCGACGAATGCCCCACCGTCACAGCGCGTTTTATGACGCGGTGGCAGGGTGAGCCGGATCCCAGGCACGTCGAGGCCATCGACGCCTACTGGGTTTCGGCAGCCGAGCACGGCATGAACGCCTCGACGTTCACCGCGCGGGTGATCGCTTCGACGGGGGCCGACGTGGCCGCGGCCTTGTCCGGTGCTATCGGCGCGATGAGCGGGCCGCTGCACGGCGGGGCCCCGGCCCGGGTGCTACCGATGATCGAGGAGGTCGAGCGCACCGGTGACGCCCGCGGCCTGGTCAAGGGCATCCTGGACCGCGGCGAGAAGCTGATGGGATTCGGGCACCGTGTTTATCGGGCCGAGGACCCGCGCGCGCGGGTGCTGCGCGCCGCCGCCCAGCGGCTCGGCGCCCCGCGCCACGAGGTCGCCGTCGCCCTCGAGCAGGCCGCGCTGGCCGAGCTGCGCGAGCGCCGCCCGGACCGCGCCATCGAAACCAACGTGGAATTCTGGGCCGCGGTGATCCTGGACTTCGCGCGGGTTCCGGCCAACATGATGCCGGCGATGTTCACCTGTGGGCGCACCGCGGGATGGTGTGCCCACATCCTCGAGCAGAAGCGACTGGGCAAGCTGGTCCGCCCGTCGGCCATCTACGTCGGACCGGGCCCGCGCAGCCCGGAGGCGGTCGAGGGCTGGGAGCGGGTGCGCACCAGCGCCTGATCTTCGCGCGAGCGTAGCCACACCGCGAATTTCGGCCCAATTTTTGTCACTGTGGTTACGCTCGCGCGTGAGTGGCCGCCTAAGGCGCGAGGAAGCATATCTACGCCAATTGTTGGGGAGGGTTCGCTCTCCGGCTGGGGCAGAAACTGAAGGCTTGTGGAACCACAGCTTGTCGAGGTGGCGGCAAGCTACAGCAGCCGAGAACACCAGGCACAGCACGCCTGGCGATCACGCAACGGCCTACCACGCTCACCAATCCGCAAGGGCCTCGAGCACAGCGTCCGAACCCGTCGTCAGAAAAGCCCCAGCCGGCGGCGTGGCCGGGGTTGCGCTGCGGCAGCGGCGGCGAGCATGTCGGCGACCTCGGTGAACTTGTTGCGCGGCCGACCGTCGTGACGACCGCGGGCGATTTCCGCGGCGTCGATCGCACGCCACCCCGCCGAGCCCACAGCGTCGGGCCGACGGGCCCGCACCAGCTCGTCGAGCGCCCGGGGCCGGGCCTGCGGCTCTGACAACGCGCCGGCGTTGAAATCGGCGACCAGGGCCTGCACGGTCTGGACGGAGCAGGACTTGTTGGTGCCGATGAACCCCGTGGGACCGCGCTTGATCCACCCGGCGACGTACGCGCCGGGAACCGGCCGGCCGGAGCCGGGATCGAGCACCCGGCCATTCTTGTTCGGCACCGTGCCGGCTGATTCGTCGAACGGAAGATCGCGAATCATCCTGCCGCGGTAGCCGATCGACGTCAGCACCAGGCCGGCATCGAGTCGGCGTGGCTCCCGGGTGCCGGTGACCGAGAACTCCACGCCAGCGGCACGGTGCTCGCCGACCACACGCTCGGGTGTGAGCTCGTAGGCGAATCGGATCCGCGGGCGCCCGGCACCCGAGGGCGGCGCCGAACCGTCGCCGAGTGTGCTCAAGATCTCCAGCTTGGTCCTGGTCAACGCGTCCGACGCCGTCGCGCGATCCCGTGCGACCAGATCGCGGTCACCGGTATCCAGCACAACCTTCGAGGAGCCCGTGAGCCCGATCAGCTCGGGCAGCGTGAACGCCGACTGGGCGGGACCGCGCCGCGCGGCGATCACCACTTCACGCAACGCGGAGCCACGTAAGGCGTCGAGCGCGCGGTCGGAGATGTCGGTGCGGGCCAGGTCTTCCGGGTCCGCGGTGAGCACCCGGGCCACATCGAGCGCGACATTGCCGTTGCCGATGATCACCGCGCGCTCGTGGCCCAGATCGACCGGCAGCGCGGCGAAGTCGGGATGCCCGTTGATCCACGCCACCACCTGGGTGGCGGTTCCGGTGCCCGCAAGGCCCACGCCGTCGATGTCGAGCCGACGGTCCTCGGGCGCACCGACGGCGTAGAGCACAGCGTGATGATGCGCCAACAGCTCGGCATGGCTCAGGTGTTCGCCGACCTCGACGTTGAGGTAGAAGCGGAAGTCGCGGTGACCGACGACGCGATCGAAGAGCCGGGTGACCGTTTTGGTGTCCTGGTGATCGGGTGCGACCCCGGCGCGCACCAGGCCGTAGGGGGTGGGCAGCTTCTCGAACACGTTGACCCGCACGCCATTCTGGGTGAGCAGTTCATCGGCGGCGTACATCGCCGCCGGCCCGGATCCCACGATCGCCACGGTCAGCGGCCTGCGACGGGCCCGCACCTCGACCGCGGGGATCACCGGGGCCAGCTTGGAGGTGGGCGGCAGCTTCACCCCCGCGGGCCGCTTCGGGTAGAACGACGCGTTGATCTCGATGAACGGCAGCTGCCTGGCTTCCAGCCGGGCGTCGGGCGCGATGGCGCCCGCCGGGCAGGCGCTCACGCAGGCCCCACAGTCCACGCAGGCCACCGGGTCGATGTACAACATCTCCGAGTCGGCGAAGCCCGGCTCGTCCGGTGTCGGGTGGATGCAGTTCACCGGACACGCGTAGACGCAGGACCCGTCGTTGCAGCACGACTGGGTGATCACGTGCGGCATGAAAACCCGGAACGAGCTAGGCGGCCGGGGCCACGGCAAGGTGCTGGCGTTGCGGCTCGCTGCGGTAGCGCGACGGCTTGCCGTCGATCTTGCAGAGCCGCCACATCAGCCGCGCGAGACGATTTTCCATCAGCCCCGTGTCACATGCCAGCATGCGCACGTCGGCGAACATGTCGCTCAACCACTTTCGCGACTCCGGTGACTTGAAGAAGAGCTCCTTCTTGACCGCGCGGGGGATGTCGAACTCCGCCCAGAACGCCTTGGGCGGCACCACGATGGCCTGGCAGAGCACGCGCATCGTCAGCGGGTAGAACAGCGAGATCCAGAACCGCTGTCTGCGGGTCAGCTGCGGCAACCGCTTGCGCAGGAACTCGTGGGCGAAGGAGATGTGCCGCGCCTCCTCGGCCACGTGGATGGCCATCACCCGTTCCATGATCGGGTGCAGCGCCTTGCCCTCGCGGAGCACATTCTTCTGGGTGTGGTCGATGGGCTCCTCACCGGCGAGCACCCCGATGAAGAACGCCGCCGGCAGCGGCCCAGCCACCAGCGGCACCAGCGGCGAGATCCAGCGCAGCATCCGCGGCATCCCGGGGACGTCGGCCCCGACCCGGTTGACCATCTCCTGGAACATCATGGTGTGGTTGCACTCTTCGACGGATTCGTGCAGGCAGTACCGGTATTCCGGGGATCCGTTGGGCAGCCAGAACGTGTAGTTCATCAGGCCGCGGATCAGGATGGACTCGAAGTGCAGCCCGACCTTGGCCACGTTGGCCTGCCGCCACATGCCGATCTTGATCCTGCGCTCGTCGGACTGCGCCTGATACCAAGGGTGGCGGCCCAACGGGTCGGTCGCCGGCAGGATCCACCGGGGATCGTCGTCGGTGACCGCGAACTCCGGCGAGTCCCAGTCGATGTCGGTGTAAGGGTTGAAATTTCGCCGCACCGACCCCTCGGACAATGTGGCGAGCATGTCGACGTACTCGGCGTCGTCACGCACCTCCATGGTGCGGCGCCAACGCCGGACCATCCGCGTCCTGTCCATCCCGAGAGCCTCCCCGAACGAGGTTTACATTTGGACGTGCAATGTCCAAACAGTACCGCAGGTACCGGATATGTGCCAGACCCTCGCGAACCACCGTGACCTGACCGGTGGTCATGCGCGTGGTGCAGCCTGGCTCACCGTCGAAGGACGCGGCCGGACCACCGCTCGTGGCCGCCGAGGCGCCTCACTACGCTGATGAGCATGGCTGACCAGCTCGAGATTCCCGCTGACCTCAAACCGCGCGACGGCCGCTTCGGATGCGGCCCGTCCAAGGTCCGACCCGAACAGCTGAACGCGCTGAACACCACCGCGGCCGGCCTGTTCGGCACGTCGCACCGGCAGGCGCCCGTCAAGAACCTGGTGGGCCGGGTGCGCTCGGGAGTGGCCGAGTTGTTCTCGCTGCCCGAGGGCTACGAGGTCATCCTCGGCAACGGCGGCGCGACGGCGTTCTGGGACGCCGCGGCCTTCGGGCTGATCGACAAACGGTCGCTGCACCTGACCTACGGCGAGTTCAGCTCGAAGTTCGCCTCCGCCGTCACCAAAAACCCGTTCGTCGGCGATCCCGTCGTCATCAAGGCGGATCCCGGCACCGCCCCCGAGCCGCGGTCCGACCCGTCCGTGGACGTGATCGCCTGGGCGCACAACGAGACCTCGACGGGCGTGGCCGTGCCGATCCGCCGCCCGTCCGGTTCCGGCGACGCGCTGGTCGTCATCGACGCCACCTCCGGGGCCGGGGGCCTCCCGGTCGACATCACCGACACCGACGCCTACTACTTCTCTCCGCAGAAGAACTTCGCCAGCGACGGCGGCCTGTGGCTGGCCGTCATGAGCCCGGCCGCGCTGGCCCGCGTCGAGTCCATCGCCGGCTCGGGTCGCTGGGTGCCCGACTTCTTGTCGTTGCCGACCGCGATCGACAACAGCCTGAAGAACCAGACCTACAACACGCCGGCGATCGGCACGCTGGTGCTGATGGCCGAGCAGCTCGACTGGATGCTGGGCCACGGCGGGCTGGACTGGGCGGTCAAGCGCACGGCGGACTCGTCGCGGCGGCTGTACTCGTGGGCCGAGGAACGGCCCTACACCACGCCGTTCGTCGCCGACCCCGCCCTGCGTTCGCAGGTGGTGGGCACGATCGACTTCGCCGACGACGTCGACGCCGCGGCCGTCGC
>NZ_JBMIOP010000212.1:0-5865 GCF_049197365.1 Mycobacterium sp. THU-M104 | reverse complement strand
GATCTGCGGCGGCAGCGTCTGGGTCAGCAGCTTGTAGCCGTCATTGCCGAGCTCCTGCAGATTGCTGCCCAGGGTGTCGGCGAAGCCGATCTGGTTGCTGGCGACCTGCGCCAGGACCGGGAACGGGTCAGAGAGCCAGGTATCGGCGATGCCCTGCAAGTTGGAGCCCGCCGTCTGGAACACGTTCAACCATTCGATGATCGGGTTGACGGCCGGAGGAATCGAGGTCGCCGCGGCGCTCAGGTCGCCCATGTCCAGCGACCCGGGCAAGGTCGTCGCGATGTTGGTGGTGACCTCGCCGATCGAGGCGGCCACCGATCCGGTGAGCCGCACCGCGCGTTCCTGGATGTCGGTGGCGATGGTCGGCGCGACCGGATTGACCGCGATCAGGCTGGCACCCACAACCGCCACGCCGGCGGCAAGGTACGGCCTCATCCGGGCCGCCGAGAGCGATGACCTCGACTCGGCAACCTCTCCGTGTTGTCCGACACTCAAGGTTGGTGCCACGGTTTCTCCTTTGCTAGGTGTCGACTATGACGCGAATCACTGCGTCGCGCAGGACATTACCTGAGAGTAGTATCACAAACAAGGCATATGTGGAATAACTTCGAAGACTCGGCGGCCTGCGGAAACATCAGGGAGAAGCTACCGAGATGCCGAGTTGTGACCGTCGGCAAATAGTTGTGATCCCTTCGTCACACCGATGTCACCGTGTAGTTGGTTTGCTGGCGGTTGCCGTTTTACGCGGTTTTACGGCAAACCGCGGCGGAGTCGAGGACGACCTGGGGTTTGCTTCCCGTCGCACCTCGAGCCGTCGCACCTCGATGAGTCGGCGAACGGCTCCCCGCGGCAGGCAAACCACTTCGACGACCGGAGCGGACGACCGGAGCGGACGACCGGAGCGGACGACCGGAGCGGACGCGTGACCATTCGGCCGTCGACGCGGTTTCGGGCAGCCCGCTGCGACCACCCTGCGCGCCGTCGCGTCGCCGGAGACGTCGAGTCGGCGAAGCGTATTCGGCTGCGCGTCAACAGGATCGGCAACGCCGAGCGGGCAGCCTGTCCGCGGGAGTGGCCACGGAAAGACTGCCCGCAGGGGGCGAAAACTCAGAACAGCGAGAGCAGGTCCAGCGCGATGGTGCTCAGGTTGGGCGCCAGGTCGGCGGCCAGCACCGAGCCGATGTCGGTGACCGCGGCCGGGTCGAAGGACATCGACAGCGCGGCCGGGTCGAACGCCGCGCTGAACGCGGCCGGATCGAATGCGGCGGGATCCAAACCCAGAGCGGCGCTGAGGTTGCCGAAGATCAGGTTGCCCAGCTGGTTGAGGTCCCCGCTCAGGGTGGCCGCCGTGTCGCCACCGCTCAGCGCGGGCACGACGTAGACGCGCGGCCAAACGTTCACCAGGTCATTGAGCAGCCCGGAGGTATTTCCCGGCGCGTCGGACCACGTCAGCAGCCCCGGGACGTCACTGGGTACGGTCACGCCGTTGAGGAAACCTCCGACGGTCATGGCGGGCACGTTCAGCAGGTCGACGAGCGCGGTGTCAAACTGCCCGACGATCGCCGCATCCAGCGCCAACTGCAGCCCGTAGACCGCTCCCTGCGCCCCGGCCAATATCGCAGTGAAGACATCACCGAGCATCGACACCAGGATGTCGGGGATCTGGTCAACCGCATTTCCCAGATTCGTCAACATCTCGCCGGGAATGTTCGCAAGGTTCGACAACGGAGTCTGCAGCGGGGCAAGATCAGCCAGCAGGGCCTGGCTGAAGGTGTACACCGATTGACTGGCGTCCCCCGCCTGGATACCCGCGAACAACGTTTCAAAGTTCGCCGGCAACTGCCGGGTGAGCACGGTGTCGATGTCGGCGGCCAGAGTCTGCAGGTTGCTGCCCGCGTCATTGGCGAACCCGATCTGGTTGCTGAACATCTGCAACAGGATCGGGAACGGGTCGGCGAGCCACTGCGTGGCGATCTCGTCCACATTGGTGAACGCGCCACTGAACACGTTGAGCCATTCGACGATCGGGTTGACCGCCGGGGGAATCGAGGCCGCCGCGGTGGACGCGTCGCCCATGTCCAGCGCGCCGGGCAGCGCGGCCGCGATGTTGATGGTGAATTCGCCGATCGAGGCGGCCGCCGCGCCGGTGAGCCGCACCGCGGGTTCCGAGATGTCGGCGGCGATGATCGGCGCGACCGGATTGACCGCGATCAGGCCGGCACCCACAACCGCGACACCCGCCGCCAGATACGGCCTCATGCGCATCGCGGAGTCCGATGACCCCGGCTCAGTGACCACTCGACTGATCTTCAAGGCTGACATCACTGACATCACAGTATGATGGCACTGCCGCAGCACAGCACCGCGAACGACACGTGTTCAACGGTGCGCTTCCTGAATTGCGGCGACGCCCAGCACAAGTCACGCATACACCGCGTTGCGCGGTGCGCGACAACCCGCGAGGTGACGCCCCTGTGGCGGCGCGCCGCCCGGACGCACAGCAACAACAGGCCGACCCGGCGGCGTCAACCCGGCGCCCCATCCGAGTGCACGTCGTCCGAGTACACCTGAACCGGGACGTCGTCGGCCCAGGGCTGGCGGGTCACCATGTCGGCGACCTTGACGAACCCGCGCTCGAACTCACCGGTCGCCGCGTCGACCAGGCGGTACTGCTGGGTCTGCCGGTGGATCGGCTGCGCGTCGAGCAGGACGACACGCACCTCCCCCGGAGCGAAGTGGCAGCGCTGCTGCAAGGCGGCGATCAGCTGCTCGTTGTGCATGTGGCCGTCGCCGAAGTTCCAGCCGATCGCGGTGCTGCAGATCCGCTCGCCGTCGGTGATCACATAGTCGTCCTCGTTGTGGCCGGCCATCGCGCGGTGGGCCAGGGTGAACAGCGCCCGGCCGTGAGTGTTGAAGCCGCGGAACGCATACCCCATGTAGATCGGGATCTGCGCCGCCTCCGGGCTGCCGTAGAACCGCTCCAGCTGGGCCTGCGGCATGCCGGCGATCGCCACGACGCCCCGGCTGATCTTGTCGTTCGCGGATTCCTTGATGCACCACAGCGTGGTGTCCCAGTTGCCGGCGTAATACCGCATGCCCGGCAGAAACGAGATCTTGCGGGGAAACACGTTGCCCAGCGCGACGGTCCCCGCGACGACGGCGAACAGGATCGCCACCGGTACCGGGTGTCGCACGTCGGTGAGTCCCAGCCGGGCGTACGCGACGAACAGCGACAGCACCCCGAAGATCATGAAGACGTTCCACTCCAGCGGCACCCCCATCGGGATCGACACCAGGATGCCCAGGTGAAAACACACCATCACGATCGCGGCCACCATGGTCGGCTTGCCGCCGTGGGAGAAGAACAGCACCAGCGGCACCAGCATCTCGACGGCCGTGCTCAGGTGCGCGAGCCACCGCGACATCCAGCCGGGCCGCAAGTCTTCCGGGAACTTCTCGAAGAAGCGGCGTTTGAGCCAGCGGGGCCGCACCAACGGATTGTTGGACATCATCGTGGAGATCACGAACGGGAAGTGCTTGTTGAGCTTGGAGGTCGCCGCGCCCATCCAGATCACCAGGAACACCAGCTTGGCGGCAACGATCATGTCGACCCCGCCGAACAGGAAGGTCACCGCCAGGCTGGCATAGACCTCGCCGCGGGCGGCCAAAAAAATCACCTTGTCGCGCAGGCCGAGCACCCCGAGCAGCAGCAGTATCAGCACGATCTCCCAGGTAGGCAGCAACCCGACGGTGGTGCCCAGTTCCGGTACCGGGCCGGTGCCGTCGGAGAGCAGCGCCCCCAGCGTCACCACCAGCAGCAGCCCATACAGCGCGACGTCCAGTGGGGTGCGCTTGGTGCCCCTGGTGCCCGGCACCCGGTCCGGCCAGGGTGGCAGCCGGATGGTGCCGAAGCGCATCCAGTACAGGATCGAGCCCATCGGCGGGAAGAACCTGTTGTTGAGCGGCCCGAACCCGCAGCCCAGACCGATCACCTCGAACAGCATCGTGTAGAGCACGATTTTCTCGAACACGATCGGCTCCGACCACCACGACCCGACACCGGTGAACCCGTGGATACCGTTGGTGGCCAACGCGAAAAGCCATCCGAACAGGATGTAGAGCAGGATCTTGACCACGTAGAACAAATGCAGGACGACAGGCGTGCCGAAGCCCACCTCGGCCCAGTGCCGGGCCATCGGACGGATCTTCTCGCTGCGGGTGCCCTTGCTCCACTCGGCAATGTCGATCTGCGGCAGGTCGGGCTTGAGAAATCCCATGGTTTCACAGATTAGAACGTGTTCTAGGCTGATGCGCTCATGTTCGGGCAAAGATTTTTCCGTCGAGTGTGAGCTCACGGCGATGCTGCCCGGCTTGAATTCAGGCAGGGTGTCGCCGCCCTGAGTTCACACTCGACGGTTATCCGAAGAGTCCCGGCGGTGTCACCGGCGCAGCGTCCAGCACCCGCAGATCGACCGCCACGTTGAGCGCACGCAACTCTGCGGTCCGCAGGTCTGACAAGGATTCCACCGTGTTCAGGAACCGTTGCTGCTCAGCGGCTTCCACGACGCCGGCGGCGAGTTCGGTGAATTTCTCTACGTACTCCCCGCGGCCGAACGGCCGGGCGCCCAGCGGATGCGCGTCGGCCACCGCCAGCTCGTCGACGATCACCTCGCCGCTTGTCAGCGTCACCTCCGCGCGCGCCCCGAAGGCCCGCTCGGCCGGATCGATCGCGTGATAGCGACGCGTCCAGTCCGGGTCCTCGGCGGTGGAGATCTTGCGCCACAGCTCCACGGTGTCGGGCCGGTGGGCGCGCTCGGGAGCATACGAGCGTTCGTGGTGCCAGCTGCCGTCCTGCAACGCGACGGCGAAGATGTAGGGCAGCGAGTGGTCGAGCGTTTCCCGCGACGCGTCCGGGTCGAACTTCTGCGGGTCCCCGGAGCCGGTCCCGATCACGACGTGGGTGTGGTGGCTGGTGTGCAGCACGATGCTCGCGATCCGGCGGAGGTCGCCGAGCCGGCCGCGCAGCCGTCGGGCCAGGTCGATCGGTGCCTGGCTCTGGTACTCCGCCGCATGCTCCTTGGTGTAGCTGTCCAGGATGGCGCGTTTGGGCTCGCCGGGCGCCGGCAGCGGCACCCGGTATTCGCAGTCCGGGCCGCCGAGCAGACCGGCGATGACCCCGTCCTCGCCCTCCCAGATCGGCGCCGGGGATCCCTCGCCGCGCATCGCCCGGTCGACGGCTTCGACGGCGACCTTTCCGGCGTGCGCCGGTGCGAAGGCCTTCCAGCTCGAGATCATGCCCTTGCGGGACTGGCGGGTGCTGGTGCTCAGGTGCACGGCCTGCCCGATCGCCTGATAGATGGTCTCGGGGTCCAGGCGCAGCATGGTCCCGAGCCCGGCGGCAACCGCGGGGCCCAGGTGGGCGACGTGGTCGATCTTGTGCTCGTGCAAGCAGATCCCGCGGGCCAAATCGACGTGGATTTCGTACGCGGTGGCCAGCCCGCGGATCAGGTCGGCGCCGCACACCCCGAGTTGCTGCGCGACGGCCACCAGCGGGGGGATGCTGTCGCCCGGATGGGCATATTCGGCGGCCAGAAAGGTGTCGTGAAAGTCCAACTCGCGTACCGCTACCCCGTTGGCCCACGCCGCCCATTCGGCCGAATAGGTGCCGTCCACACCGAACACGCACGCCCCGCGCGCGCGGCGGTGGGCCAGCGCCTGCCGGCGGGCCACGGTGACGGGCCGGTGCAGCACCGCCGCGGCACTGACCCCGGCGTTGTCGATGATCCGGTTCGCCACCATCTCCGCGACGTCCGGCTCGACGGGAACCGGGTCGGTGGCGACGTCGGCGATCTTGGCAGCCAGGTG
>NZ_JBMIOP010000198.1:0-10730 GCF_049197365.1 Mycobacterium sp. THU-M104 | reverse complement strand
AAGTAGCGCTGAGCACAGTCTCGACGCCGCCAGCGCAGACTCGGCACCAGCGGCGTCTGGTAACAACCCCCGACGAACTTACGGGCGAGACCACTAGTACCAGTGACGCCTGCCGGCGACCGGGCGGCCCACGGAGCCCACGATCCACAGCACGGCACCGATCACCAGCGCCGCGATACCGAGCGCCCACAACAGATGGATCCCGAAGACGAAACCAAGGATCAGCAAGACCACGCCCAGGACGATCACGACAACTTCCTTTGGGGTAAGGGGTTAGGACACCGACACTGCCGGCATGGAACTGGGTTGCGGGAGGCGGCAGTCCTTGACTTTGGGGTTGACACCCGCGTAGTTCAAGGGTCCCGCGATCACGGTCAGCGCGATGTTTCCCGCCGTGACACAACTTGCCGGTCCACCGGTGAAGTAATCGCGCTGCCATGCAGCGATACCTCCGACGACCAGCCACACCAGGACAATCGCGCCGAGAATCCCGCGACCGCGCATTCGCGACCTCCACTGTGCTCGAGCGATCAATTCCGTACGCTCGTCAGTACCCGTTCGACGTATGTCTAAACCTTTTGGGCAAACCCCCAGATCAGGTTGCCCGCCGCCGCGCGGACACGAACAGCGTTGGCGGCATGGAATCTTCGGCACCCCGCGGGATGCTGCGGCCGTAGCGGGCCATCAACTCCGGAAAGGTCACTGCCGACGCGTCCCAGCCGTGGTCGCGCAGCCAGCGGTCGACGGGCGTGCGCTCCTCGGCGTACCAGAGGTCGTCGAAGTCGGGGATCTCGGCTTTGCCTGACCTGGCGGCGACCAATCTGGCCGCGGCGGAGCGCATCCGCTGCATGTCCTCGCGCTGGCGCCGCACCCGTTCCGGGTCGGTGAACCCCTCGCCGGGTACGTTGGAAGCCAGCCAGCTACCCGGGGCGCTGAGCTCGTGTATCCGCTCGAACAGCAGATCCTGGGCTTGGGCCGGCAGATATCGGACCAGACCCTCGGCCGACCACACGCTCGGCAGCGAGGGGTCGAATCCCTTCTCGTGCAGCGCCTTCGGCCAGTCCTGGCGAAGATCCACCGCCACGTTCACCAGCTTCGCCGCCGGCCGCGCCCCGTGGTCGCGCAGCGTATCGGACTTGAAATCCAGCACTTTGGGCTGATCCAGCTCGTAGACCACCGTGCCGTCCGGCCATGGCAGTCGCCAGGCACGCGCATCCAGGCCCGCCGCCAGAATCACCACCTGCCGGACGCCGGCGTCGGCAGCGCCGAGGAAGAACTGATCGAAAAACGCTGTCCGCGTGGCCATGAAGTCGATCATCAGCTGGATCCGCGTCCGCAGTTGCGGCTCGAGCCCGACGGCCTTGGCCAGCAACGCCGGATCAGCGTAGATGCTCCACATGCCTTCCCCCGCGGCGTCGACGAACACGCGCGCGAACGGGTCGTTGATGAGCGGATTGTCGCTTTCGGTCTCCGCGGCCCGCGCTGCGGCGACACCGAGCGCGGTGGCTCCCACGCTTTGGGTGATGTCCCAGGAATCGTTGTCGGTACGCGCCATCGTCAGTTCCCTTCCGAACCCGAAAGTAAGTCAGTTGCGCACACCAGTGTCCCAGCTGGCTCGGGTCCGAGGCGCCCGGCGCCGGTGGCTTACGCTCTTTCCCAGGGGGCCCACAGGTTGAGAGCGCCCACAGGTTGGGAAAGGCAGTGCCGTGACACCCGCGCCGCAGGAGAACCCTGTCGACCTCGAGGCCGTGGCGGAATGGATGACCGGTCGAGGACTGGGCGAGGGCCCGCTCGAGGACGCGTCGGCCATCACCGGGGGGGACCCAGAACGTCATGCTGCGGTTCACCCGGGCCGGGCGGCCCTACATGCTGCGGCGCGGGCCGCGCCATCTGCGCACCCGTAGCAACAGCGTGATCCTGCGGGAGACGAAAGTCTGTGCAGCGCTCTCGGACTCAGAAGTTCCCCGCCCGCATCTGATCGCCACGTGCGACGACCCGAGCGTGCTCGGTGATGCGGTGTTCTACCTGATGGAGCCGGTCGACGGATTCAACGCCGGCGAGGGCTTGCCGCCGCTGCACGCCCGCGACGAGCGGGTGCGCTTCGGGATGGGGCTGTCGATGGCCGACGCGCTGGCCAAGCTGGGCGCCGTCGACCATGTCGCCGTCGGGCTCGCCGACTTCGGCAAACCCGCCGGCTTCCTGGAACGGCAGGTACCGCGCTGGCTTTCGGAGCTGGAGTCCTACCAGCAGTACGAGAACTATCCGGGGCCGCAGATCCCGGGCGTCGATCGGGTGGCAGCGTGGCTGGAAGCCCACCGCCCGACGACCTGGATGCCCGGCATCATGCACGGCGACTATCACGCCGCCAACGTGATGTTCTCCCACACCGGACCCGAGGTGGTCGCCATCGTCGACTGGGAGATGTGCGCGATCGGCGACCCGCTGCTGGACCTGGGCTGGCTGCTGGCCACATGGCGCCAGCCCGACGGGTCCAGCGTGTTCAGTCACTCGCTGGGCGGGCAGGACGGCTTGGCCGGCACCGACGATTTGTTGTTACGGCACTATGCCGCCAACACGACGCGCGACCTGTCGCAGGTTACCCGGTACACCGTTCTGGCCTGCTTTAAGCTGGGCATCGTGATCGAGGGCACCCTGGCGCGCGCCTGTGCCGGCAAAGCCGAGAAGCAGGTCGGCGACCAGCTTCATGCGGCGACGGTCCACCTGTTCGAGCGAGCGCTGACGCTCATCGACAGCGGGTCCTGACAGCACCGTGGACGTCGGACGATCGGTCGCGCGCTCACTCGACCACTGGGAGCGGCGGCAGTGGGACGAGGCCATGGTGCACGCCGGCAATGCGGTGGACGAGACGGCAACCAAACGCCACCCCCGGCTGGGCATCGCGGTCCGGTTCAAACGCACGCTCCGCGACTCCCTCGACGTCTTCCGGGCGATGGCTGCGCCCGGAGTCGACTTGGGCCAGAGCCGCTTCCCCGTCGCCGTCAGATCCGACCTCCCGGACCACCGCCCCGACATCGCCGACGTGCTCTACGGCATCCACCGCTGGAACCGCGGCCACCACGACGAGCTGCCCAACGGCTACGAGCTGACGCCCCGCGGCCCGCGGCCGTCCGGGGTGCACATCTGGCGGGACGGCAAGATCGAGCTGCCGGCGTCGGTGGTGATCGGCCTGCTGGCGGTCGCCGTGTTCGCGCCGGAGAACAAAGGCGAAGCGATTCCTGCCGGATATCAGCTCAGCTGGCATGACCACGTCTTTCACATCGCCGCATGGTGGGGCTGGCAGGACCACTTCCGCGAGATCGTCGGCGCCGAGCAGATCCCCCAGACGACGCTGGAATTCGGCGCGGCCTGGCACGACTGGTCGCCGAAAAGCTTGTGACAACGCCGTGACGGCCTCAGACTGACTCCTATGCGCGATCGCGAGACGATCGACTCCGAGCTGCGACTCGTGGCCCTGGAGCGCCGGTCGAGTCGTGGGCCGGGCGGTCCGTCGAGCCAACGGGTGGACGAACTGCTCGACGAGCGGCTGGGTCACCGCCCGGCGGTGTCGCCCACCGGCGTCATCGCGCCCGCCCGGGCAGCCGCACCGCGCCGGCGCACGAGTGCGCTGCGCCGTCTGGGCCCCTTGGCGGTATTGCCGCTGTCCCTGCTCGCCGTGGCGGCAACAGTGGTGGTGGTGGTGCTGTTGGCCGTCCGCACATCACCTCCGGCGACCGAGCCGACCGAAGTCCCGCCGTCGACCGCGCAGCCGGCGCCGGCCGCCCCGAAAGCACCGGCCCCGATGCCCGACATCGCCGGCAAGGCGCTCACCGACGCGCTGAAACAGCAAGGCGTGCCCATTCCCAGCAACGAGTACGTGGCCAGCCAGGGGCACGCGGTCTGCGCATTCCTGAAGAACCGCCCCGATTTCGCCGACGCCGTGCACTTCGTGCAGCAGTCGTCGATCTGGGACGCCGACCAGAGCACCGCCGTCACCGCGGGGGCCATCGTCGCCTACTGCCCCCAGTTCTACACCACCCCGGACACGATGCAGCCGTCCCTGCAAAAGGCGCTGTCCGACTTGCAGGCCATCGAAGGCAGGCTGCACGGCATCCAAGGCGACCTGCATGGCATCGAGGGCGACCTGCAAGACCTGCCGGGTCACGGGTGAGGCGGCGACCCGAAACCCGCGTCCCCCCGGGAGTTTCGTCGCGCTCCAGCCGGCTGCCGACTGAGTGCGCCCGAAGGGATTCGAACCCCCAACCTTCTGGCGTATCCGACCGGCAGGAGACCGTCCGGGTTCGTCCGTTAATGTATTGCGGCACAACAGTTTCTGTAGGTACAGCGTCCGTGCTAAACCGGTTGAATCCGGGCGGATTTATCGGGTTTGTATCAGTAAAGTGGAGACTGGTGAAGGGCGCCAGCGTTTGCTGTCAATGGTGTCCGTGGGGCGCCTGGGGGTTGCGCATGTCCACTCGGCCGCCATCCGCGGCGGGCAGGCCAAGGTTGCCTGAGGCCAGGGCGCTCGGAACCCGTAACACGAGAAGAGCCGCCTGCGAATCTCCTGTAAATGCCTCAGGTTGTAGACACTTCTGCCACACGCTCAGTCCACACTCCCGGTAGGAGCGAAACCACTCCGAACTACCGAATAGCAGGGGCGCAATGAACAGAGCAGCGTCTGACAATCCTCTCGGTCTGGGCCTAGTTATCGTCGGTGCCGTCGCGATTGCTATCTCGACGTTCTTGCCGCTTGTCGAACCGATAGTCACATTTAGCAGGGTTGCCGACAATACTCTTATCCAGCACGACGGCTGGACGCTCGTCGCGCTTGCCTTGGGTATCGCCGTTAGCGGCTATCGGCTTAGCCGGGGCAGGTGGTCGGTTCGATGGTTACCTATCGTGCTGTGCGTCGTGGCTGCGCTGTTGGCCGTCGGCTATGTCACTAACAAGGACTTGCGGACTCTTTATCCAGTCGGTCCCGATGGAAACCCCATCACTACTCAGCCGGGGACGCTCGCGGACTTCGGCATCGCCATCTATGTTGCGGGGGCGGGCGTTGCCGCGGCATCCGTTGGCTCGCTATTGCTTTTGCGAATCGCGAAGCAAGCTCTAGAAGCTGCAGATGAAGAGTTGGTGGACTCGTGGGCTTCGGAGAATAGAGGGGCGACAACGAAGAAGTGCCTCGATTGCGCCGAGACGGTGCTCGCCGACGCCAGGGTATGCAAGCACTGTGGGTACCGCTTCGCTCCCGCCCCGGTAGCCAGTTCCGACACTGCGACCAAGTCGTCTCTACCTACTCAGCCAAGACGGCGACCGGCCTCGAACGGCGTGCCTGAAAGCCTGGGAAGAGCCCCGATACCGATAGGGAGTCCAAGCGCAAGCGACCTGCAAGTGGGTCATCGGGTGCGCGTGGTTTTATCCGGCGATGATTTCGACGGGAAGGTTGGCACGGTTAAGAGAATTCTCGACGACGGCGACGTGGAAGTGAAATCTGGGCCTCTTTCGGGCACTTACTGCTTTGGGCACGACGAACTCAAGCCCATTTAGGACGGCCCGGAGAATGGCGACTGCGTATCGCGTGGGCGCGGTCAGGCAGGACAGCGAGTACCTGGCCGTGACGGTCAGGGGCCATGGATGGTCGCGGCGGTCAACTTGGGCGGGCATCCCACGCCGGATGTTGAGGTAGCCGACTGGCCCGACCGACAGCCAAAAGTCGTAGCGAGCTACGGACATCGACGTATCGTCTTCCGTATGACCGTGGTTGAGGCCGTGGATGTCGTCGAAGTCGAAACGGAGCGATAAGCCCGTTCAGGTTCTGGGCCTGATCCACCAGCGCGGCGACAAACGTCCCTGCGGAATCTGTGGGGTCACGAAGCGGATGTCGCAGGCACACGTCCCGCCGCGCTGCGCTGGCAACGAGATGTTAGTCAAGCGGTACCGCCTGATTGCGAACAAACACGTGGTCGGTTCGGGTCGCCAAGACCTTGGCGGAATTTACCTGTACGGCCTGTGCAAGGACTGCAACAGCGACGCTGGCAAATACGACGGGGCCTACGGCCACTTCGCCGAGGCATTACGCCCACTTTGGGTGAAGCCCTGGCAAATAGAGGTCTTGCCGCTGATCTCGACGCCATCCATTACATTCGACCCCGGCGCGGTCATCCGCTCGATCCTGTTGGGTATGTGCGCCACCGGGCCGATCATCCACCAGCGTTGGCCCGATTTCCCGTCTCAGCTCATGAGTGGAAGTCCGCTACAGACGCCGCCAGAGATTCGCCTCTACTTGGCGCTGGCGCGAGGTGTGTCTGCCCGTGTCGCGGGACCGATGTTCGGCCAACACGTACGCGGGCCGCATTTGCGCCGCAGCGCCTCAGGGGCGCCGTTGGGCATCAGCGCTGTTGCTTCCGTCTACTTCCCTCCACTGGCATGGGAATTGGTCCATGCGCTAGAAACAGCACTTACGCAGGACCGGTGGGTGGACGTCAGCAGCTGGACTGCCTTCAAGCCTGGCGAAGCCCACGTTTTGCATGACCTGGTGCCTGCGCTGCCGGTTGTCTGCCACCCGAGGCATCACCCGGATCGTGACGAGGCCTGGGTCGAGCTGCTCAGCACCGAGATATGCCCTATCGTCGAGTGCGCAAATATCGAAGGGGGACCCCCTGACCCACTTGCGCCAACGCTCAACGAGCGGCGACAAGTCAGCATGGACGAGTTCGGCGAAATCCTTCGGCGGATTCCAGTCGACGTCCCAAGCGGCTTCGGATGATCCTGTCTGGGATGTACGGCCTGGCGGTGCGCCACGACGTGCTCTCGATCAATCCGATTCGGGAAGCACGCACCCGGAAGACGACCCTCAAGGCGGCACGGGCGGCGACTTCGGCGGAATTCGAGCAAGTCCGCTCCGCCGTGCGCGCCTATGCTGCCCGGAAGAGTTCAGGTCCGCGGCCGAGGCGGCTGCTGCCCGCATTCGTGGAGCTATTGGCAGCTACCGGTGCGCGACCCAATGAAGTGTTAGGTATGCGTTGGTCAGAGGTTGACCTCTTGGCGGAACCTCCCACGGCGACGATCACAGGCACACTGATCGACCACGGCAGAATCAAGGGCAAGCCCCTTCATCGACAGGACGCCCGCAAGGGAAATGCTCCTCCACACACGGTGGTGTTACCGCGGTTCGGCGTCGAAGCCCCCACGACCTTGGTTGGTGAATCAGGGATGGACGGACCCGTCTTTACCAACCGCGACGGCAACTGGACATCGCTAGCAAAAATGCGGAGATCGCTGCGCGCCGCGCTGCCTGATGACCTCGCGTGGGTTACTCCAAACTCATTCCGGCGAACGGTGGCCACCGTCGTCCGGGATGCATTGGGTGTTGAGCAGGCACAACAACAGCTCTCCCACGCCAAACTGGCTACCACCGAAGCCCACTACCTTCAGCGCCAGACGCGCGGACCGGATGTTCGTGCTGTGCTCGACAAATTTGCTGGTCAGCGAAGTGTCGGCTGAAAGTATCAGGACAGTATCAGATTGCGGAAGTTTCGACCGCTCCAACGTTTGATCGAAGGCCCGCTACCTGCATATATCGTGCGCCCGAAGGGATTCGAACCCCCAACCTTCTGATCCGTAGTCAGGAACAACGTACTTTCAGGTCGTTCCAGGGCATCCCGCGGTGTATGAACGAAAAGGTCTCACCTGCGCAAATCGTCTCGTAATGCCCCATCATGACGCAGACGTGTCACGCGAGTCGTGACAATTGCGTGACAAGCTCGGACCTCCGGACTATCGCCCGCGACGACGTCTAGGCCCGTCCAGGCCGGGACGATTCTCACCGATCTGCGCGGCGGGATGCTGCGTACTCCAACTGGCGGGCACGGGTCTTGACCAGCCGGCCGCCGCATGCCAAAGGGGCGATGACGGCTTTCCGTCGATCCCTCCGCACGACAGGCCCCACGGGGCTCCCACGCCAGTGGCGGTTCGCGATCTGGGCTGGGCGTATCGGCCGTGGAAGAAAACGGTGCAGGCTGGCTATGAGCGCACGCATGAACCAGCCGGACGTGTTTACGCTGGTTGGCTATGCCGTTCACCGTCATCGACCTGGCCGCATCGGGCTGGGAACGCGGCGAACGCGAACCCGGCGGCGACGAGAGCAAGCGCTGGTTTATTCCACCCGATGACAGCCTGCATGCGGGCCGTCGCTGGCTGTTCAAGCCGCGCCGCACCAAGGAGTTGCTGCGCTCCAGAGCGCGCGAACAGCGAGGAGATCCGCCCGACGTTCTCGTCCGCGGTGACGATTGGGCAGAGAAGCTCTCGTACGAAGTGGCGCAGTTGATAGGTGTGCCGGCGGCGAGGACAGAGCTCGCCCTATCGGTACAGCTCAGGGATAACCAGGCGGTGCGGGGCTCGATAAGCCGAGATGTGCGGCCAGGCGGGTGGGTACTCAGCGCAGGGGCCAGCCGACTGGAGGAGTTCGATGACACCTTCGACGCTGATACCGGCCGAGGGCACACCCTGGAAGCAATCCAGCATGTGCTCGCAGGCTTTGGCGGTCCACCGGAAACCCTGTACGAGTCGTGGTCAGCATTCGACGTATTCGCGGGCTACCTCGTGTTGGACGCCTGGATCGTCAACACCGACCGACACGCCAAAAACTGGGCACTCGTACAAGCACCGAGTGGGGCGATGCGCCTAGCGCACAGCTTCGACCACGGCAGCGCCCTGGGCAGCGGCTATGGCGAGGCCGTCCACCAACGGGCCCTCGCGGAAGGCGTCGATGCCTGGTGTCGCCGCGGCAAAGCGACACGCTTCCCTGATTCGGGGCCAGTGACGCTGGTCGAGCTTGCCCTGCAGGCACTGCAGGCGGCCAGCCCTACAGCGCGTGGCCACTGGATGAACCAAATGTCGCAGGTCAGCGCCCAGGCGTGCGACGATATTGTGGAAGCAGTGCCGGACTTGTCAGAGGTGACTCGTAGTTTTGTTGCTGAAGTTCTTGCAGTGAATCGGAGGCGACTAATCGATGAGGCATAGTGGTCTGCTGGTTCCATCGACCGCCGGTCTTACCGCGGACACGGATGCGCGGCTGATGGTCACCAGGCGCGACCCGGACGGCACGTATCGCGCGATCGGATACCTCGACAGACTTGCCGACGGCAGTTTCGAATTCGCCTACCTGGAGACGGCAGCCAGCTCGCCGTCATTTGTGCCGTTGATCGGTTTTAGCGATGTCCGTCGCCGATATCACCGCGCCCATCTGTTCTCCGCGTTCGCCGAACGTGTGATCGGCGCAAAGCGCGCCGATCGCCCGCAATATCTGGCGGAGTTGAACCTGAACGAGGACGCAGACTCCTGGGAGATCTTGTCGGCCTCCGGCGGGTATCGCGAAGGTGACACGATTGAGTTGATCGCGTTCCCAACGATCGACGTCGCCACCGGGCATACCGAAGCGCGGTTCCTGGCCCACGGTGTCAGCCACCGCTGCGACGCCGCGAGTGACCGCATCTCAGGGTTACCGGAAGACTGGGTATTGCACCTCGAGCCTGAGATTGACAATGTGGTCAACCCGGCGGCGATCCGAATCGTCGATCACGGAGTAAAACTGGGTTACGTTCCCGACCCACTGCTGGACTATGTAACCGCGGTGATACGTGGCGGGCAGGCGCGACTTAGCGTGGTCAAGGCCAATCCACCGGAGACCAACCCGCATTTGCGCTTGCTGTTGCGGCTTGACGGCGTCATCGATGGCAAGTCGCCCTTCGATGACCCTCGCTGGCGCACAGTGGCTTGACGGCTTGAATATCGGCACATCTTTGCGCAACACGCAGGCTGTTGTACGCGTGGCACAGCGTTGCGAAAGCATTGGCCCCTGCGCAGCGCAGTCCTAACGACGATCCGCCTTGGACCAACAGCAGCGGAGCGCGGCTGTCCTCGGTGAGCGTGGCTGCGAACTGTGCGACAACAATCATCGCGACGCGCCGTTGCAGGCGACCGAACACAACAACTTGCCGTTGCGCCGCTTGGGTGAGCCGATCTCGCAGTGAGTGGACGGACTCGATGACCGGACCCACCCCGCCTCCGTCACCGTCGCCGGAACCGTAGACCGTGAGGGTGTGCGGCAATCGCTGCCGAAAACCGCGCATGGGCATCGGCGGCTCCTGCTGCCGGAGTATAGGAGTGATGCCCTGCTCCACCACCAAGAACGGGGGCTCCCCTTCGACCTCGTCTTCCCCAGCCGGACCGGATCACCGCGGTGGCCCAAAAACGTCAACACCCGGTGGCGGGCGATCCGCGGCGAAGACTACAGCTGGGTCACTCCGAAGACCTTCTGCAAGACCGCAGCCACCCTCATTGAGCGCGAATTCGGAGCCGAAGCCGCCGCCGCCCAGCTGGGTCATTCGCCGCCGGATGTCACTCGGAAGCACTGCATCGATCGGGATCGATCGGGCTCACGAGGCTCCGGACAACACTCGCGCACTAGACGAGTTCAATGCATTTACGCCCACCAAACGCCCACCCGGCGGGTATTTGCGTGTTGTGGGCGACGACTGAAGTCCTCTGACTTACGGTTATCGCGCGCCCGAAGGGATTCGAACCCCCAACCTTCTGATCCGTAGTCAGATGCTCTATCCGTTGAGCTACGGGCGCATGTGTTCAGTTGTGTGTGCTCCTGGCGGAGGCGAGAGGATTTGAACCTCCGGTCCCCTTTGAGGGGGACAACTCATTAGCAGTGAGCCCCATTCGGC
>NZ_JBMIOP010000175.1:0-4649 GCF_049197365.1 Mycobacterium sp. THU-M104 | reverse complement strand
CGTCATCGACATCACACCCATCCCAAGAACGTCGAGATGATCTGTACTTTCGTGAATAGATTTTTGATACCAGAAGAGAAAGATGTTCGCAAGGGGGGGTGTCGCGAGGAGGGCCGGCTCAGGTGCCCTCCGCCCGGCGGTACGCGGAGCCGTTCGACGCTGTCGTCGACGGCCCGAAGGCTGCCGAGTTGTGGGAGTCGGACCGATCCCGCGCCATCGCGCTGCTGATCGGCCCGGGATTTTGCCCGGGGCATGATCGTCAGGCATACTGGTCGGGTTGTCCTGAGCCAGGTTTTTCCCTGGCCGGGCATACGACCAGCGCCCGAACGGGCGCGTCCGGTCCCATTCTTGAGTGCGACTTATCGGCCGCGTTCGGGGCTGCGTGCGGGTGACACACCCGACCGCGGGGGTCGGTGGACCACGACAGGTGAACAGCGGCGCAGCATCCGGCGCGGCGCTGGACCGTCCGAGAATCGGGTGGTCGATCTGCGCGCCGGAGAGCACCAGGTCCGGACATCGGACCACATGAGCGGACGAGGCCCGGACACGGGCCTCACGAGGGAATCAGGTAGGGAGAGGCGTGGCGGGACAGAAGATCCGCATCAGGCTTAAGGCCTACGACCACGAGGCCATCGACGCTTCGGCGCGAAAGATCGTCGAAACCGTCGTCCGCACGGGTGCCAGCGTCGTAGGGCCGGTGCCGCTGCCGACCGAGAAGAACGTGTACTGCGTCATCCGCTCCCCGCACAAGTACAAGGATTCGCGGGAGCACTTCGAGATGCGCACGCACAAGCGGTTGATCGACATCCTCGATCCGACACCCAAGACCGTCGACGCCCTGATGCGCATCGATCTTCCCGCCAGCGTCGACGTCAACATCCAGTAGGAGATCCAGAGCTCATGGCGAGACAGGGTAATTCCGCCGCAAGGCGGGGCATTCTGGGCACCAAGCTCGGGATGACGCAGGTGTTCGACGAGAACAACAGGGTCGTTCCGGTGACCGTGGTCAAGGCCGGCCCGAACGTGGTGACGCGAATCCGCACCCCCGAGCGCGACGGCTACAGCGCCGTGCAGCTGGCCTACGGCGAGATCAGTCCACGCAAGATCAACAAGCCGGTGACCGGCCAGTACGCCGCCGCGGGCGTCAACCCGCGGCGCCACCTGGCCGAATTGCGACTCGAGGATGCGGAGGCGGCCGCCGAGTACGAGGTCGGCCAGGAGTTGACGGCCGAGGTCTTCGTCGACGGCGCCTACGTGGACGTGACCGGAACCTCGAAGGGGAAAGGCTTCGCCGGCACCATGAAGCGGCACGGCTTCCGCGGGCAGGGCGCCAGTCACGGCGCCCAGGCCGTGCACCGACGCCCGGGGTCCATCGGCGGCTGCGCCACCCCCGCTCGGGTGTTCAAGGGCACGCGCATGGCCGGCCGGATGGGCAACGACCGGGTGACGGTCCAGAACCTGGTGGTGCACAAGGTTGATACCGAGAACGGCGTGCTGCTGATCAAGGGTGCGATCCCGGGGCGCACCGGTGGACTCGTCATGGTCCGGAGCGCGGTCAAACGAGGTGAGAAGTAATGGCACTCAAAATCGACGTCAAGACGCCGGACGGCAAGGTGGACGGATCGGTCGAACTGCCCGCCGAGTTGTTCGATGCGCCCGCGAACATCGCGCTGATGCATCAGGTCGTCACTGCGCAGCGAGCGGCGGCCCGGCAGGGCACGCATTCGACCAAGACGCGCGGCGACGTCAGCGGTGGCGGCCGCAAGCCGTACCGACAGAAGGGCACCGGGCGCGCCCGGCAGGGTTCGACGCGGGCCCCGCAGTTCACCGGCGGTGGCACTGTGCACGGCCCCAAACCGCGCGACTACAGCCAGCGCACGCCCAAGAAGATGATCGCCGCGGCGCTGCGCGGAGCACTTTCCGACCGGGCGCGCAACGGGCGCATCCACGCGGTCACCGAATTGGTGCCCGGACAGACGCCCTCGACCAAGAACGCCAAGGCGTTCCTGGGCAGCCTGACCGACCGCAAACAGGTGCTGGTGGTCATCGGCCGCAGCGACGAGACCGGCAGGAAAAGCGTCCGCAACCTGCCCGGTGTGCACGTTCTGTCACCGGGTCAGCTCAACACCTACGACGTGCTGCATGCCGATGACGTGGTGTTCAGCGTCGAGGCGCTGAACACCTACATCGCCGCGAACACGACCAGCTCCGAGGAGGTTTCGGCCTGATGGCTACCCTCGCCGACCCGCGCGACGTCATCCTGGCGCCGGTCATCTCCGAGAAGTCCTACGGGCTGCTCGACGACAACGTGTACACGTTCGTGGTACACCCCGATTCGAACAAGACGCAGATCAAGATCGCCGTCGAGAAGATCTTCTCCGTGAAGGTCGCATCGGTGAACACCGCAAACCGGCAGGGCAAACGCAAGCGCACCCGGACCGGATACGGCAAGCGCAAGAACACCAAACGGGCCATTGTGACCTTGGCGCCGGGCAGCAAGCCGATCGACCTGTTCGGAGCACCGGCCTAGCCGGCTAGCCGCGTGTGAGAGAGAGACCTGATTAGACATGGCAATTCGCAAGTACAAGCCGACGACCCCTGGTCGTCGTGGCGCGAGCGTGTCCGATTTCGCCGAGATCACGCGGTCGACGCCCGAGAAGTCGTTGGTGCGCCCGTTGCACGGTCACGGTGGGCGCAACGCCCACGGACGGATCACCACCCGGCACAAGGGCGGCGGCCACAAGCGTGCCTACCGGGTGATCGATTTCCGTCGCAACGACAAGGACGGCGTCAACGCCAAGGTCGCGCACATCGAGTACGACCCGAACCGCACCGCCAACATCGCGCTGCTGCACTACCTCGACGGCGAGAAGCGCTACATCATTGCGCCGCAAGGACTTTCGCAGGGTGACGTGGTGGAGTCGGGTGCCAACGCGGACATCAAACCGGGCAACAACCTGCCGCTGCGCAACATCCCGGCCGGTACCGTCATCCACGCCGTGGAGCTGCGGCCGGGCGGCGGCGCCAAGCTCGCGCGCTCTGCCGGGTCCGGCATCCAGCTGCTCGGCAAGGAGGGAAGCTACGCTTCGGTGCGCATGCCCAGCGGTGAGATCCGCCGGGTCGACGTGCGCTGCCGTGCCACCGTCGGCGAGGTGGGCAACGCCGAGCAGGCGAACATCAACTGGGGCAAGGCCGGTCGCATGCGGTGGAAGGGTAAGCGCCCCTCGGTCCGCGGCGTGGTGATGAACCCGGTGGACCACCCGCACGGCGGTGGTGAGGGCAAGACCTCCGGTGGCCGCCATCCCGTCAGTCCGTGGGGCAAGCCCGAGGGCCGGACCCGTCATCCCAACAAGGCCAGCAACAAACTCATCGTCCGGCGCCGTCGCACCGGCAAGAAGCACGGACGGTAGCGCGCGGTGACGATGCAGAGCGCGCAGCGCGATGAGGAGAAGCCGCGCAACACGAACAAGTCTCAGGAGCACTCATGCCACGCAGCCTGAAGAAGGGCCCGTTCGTCGACGACCACCTGCTCAAGAAGGTGGACGCGCAGAACGAGAAGAACACCAAGCAGGTCATCAAGACCTGGTCTCGGCGTTCGACGATCATTCCGGACTTCATCGGTCACACCTTTGCGGTGCACGACGGACGCAAGCACGTGCCGGTGTTCGTCTCCGAGGCCATGGTGGGTCACAAGCTCGGCGAGTTCGCGCCGACGCGCACCTTCAAGGGCCACATCAAGGACGACCGCAAGAGCAAGCGCCGATGAGGGTTCGCGCGATGAACGAAGGATCGAGATGACCACCACTGAATACCCCTGCGCGGTCGCCAAAGCACGGTTCGTGCGGGTGTCGCCGCGAAAGGCGCGCCGGGTGATCGACCTGGTGCGTGGCAGGTCGGTGGCCGACGCGCTCGACATCCTGCGCTGGGCGCCGCAGGCCGCCAGCGAGCCGGTCGCCAAGGTGATCGCGAGCGCGGCGGCGAACGCGCAGAACAACGCCGGCCTGGACCCGTCGACTCTGGTGGTCGCCACGGTGTATGCCGACGAGGGTCCGACCGCCAAGCGCATCCGGCCGCGTGCCCAGGGACGGGCGTTCCGGATCCGCAAGCGCACCAGCCACATCACTGTGGTCGTGGAAAGCCGCCCGGTCCGCGACGAGCGGTCGGCGAAGTCGACGCGGGCCCGCCGCGCCGAGGCCAGCAAGGCCGCCGCCAAGAAGGCGCCGGCCAGAACAGAGCCTGCCGGCCAGACGCCTGAGACTGCTGAAGCGAAGGGAGGCTCAGACTAGTGGGCCAGAAGATCAATCCGCACGGCTTCCGTCTGGGCATCACGACCGACTGGAAGTCCCGGTGGTACGCCGACAAGCAGTACGCCGACTACGTCAAGGAGGACGTCGCGATCCGCCGGCTGCTGTCCACCGGCCTGGAGCGCGCGGGGATCGCCGACGTGGAGATCGAGCGGACCCGCGACCGCGTTCGGGTGGACATCCACACCGCCCGACCCGGCATCGTCATCGGTCGCCGCGGCACAGAGGCCGACCGGATCCGCGCTGACCTGGAGAAGTTGACCGGCAAGCAGGTCCAGCTCAACATCCTCGAGGTGAAAAACCCCGAGGCCCAAGCGCAATTGGTGGCCCAGGGCGTCGCCGAGC
>NZ_JBMIOP010000165.1:0-11924 GCF_049197365.1 Mycobacterium sp. THU-M104 | reverse complement strand
AGCCAAAGAGGAAGTCAAGTTCGGGCCCGGTCGCTGGGGATCGGAGGCGCCGTTCGCTCCGCGCGACGGTTCGACCGATGAAAGCGACGGCTATCTGATCTGCTTCGTCAACGACGAGGTGCAGAATCGCGGCGAAATCAACGTCTTCGACGCCTCCGACGTCGCCGCCGGACCGCTTGCACGTGTGCTGCTGCCGCAGCGAGTTCCCTCCGGCTTCCACGCTTGCTGGATTAGAGGCGAGCAACTCGCGACACGTACTGCCACCGGCGCGGCGTCGAGCCGATGATCGTGGTGTGTCCCCGGTCGCGTTTTCCGCTGCGGTGGCACGATGCGGTACGAATGACGGGTGGCTGAACCGACCATTGCGCTGCTGTCGACGTCCGACACCGACTTGATCGGTGCCCGTTCCAGCGGCAAGAACTACCGGTGGGCCAACCCGTCGCGGCTGTCCGAAGACGAGCTGCATGCCCTGCTGGCCGACACCTCGATCGTGGTGGTGCGGATTCTCGGTGGTTACCGCGCCTGGCAGAACGGCATCGACACGGTGATCGCCAGTGGGCTCCCGGCCGTCCTGGTCAGCGGCGAGCAGGCCGCCGACGCGGAATTGACCGGCCTGTCGACGGTCGCTGCCGGCATCGCGGTGCAAGCCCACATCTACTTGGCCCACGGCGGCATGGACAACGTGCGCCAGCTGCACGCCTTCTTGTCGGACACCGTGCTGATGACCGGCTACGGGTTCACCGAACCGGTGCCGACACCCACTTGGGGTGAGCTTGACCGTGCGGATGCCGGCGTCACCTCAGGCCCGACGATCGCGGTGCTCTATTACCGCGCGCAGCAGTTGGCCGGGAACACCGGCTACGTCGAGGCGCTGTGCCGGGCGATCGAGGACGCCGGCGCCCGGGCGCTCCCGCTCTACTGTGCGTCACTGCGCACCGCCGAGCCCGAACTGCTGGAAAGACTCGGTGCGGCCGACGCCATGGTGGTCACTGTCCTCGCGGCCGGGGGACTGAAGCCGGCCACGGTGTCCGCCGGCGGTGATGATGACGGCTGGAATGTCGAACACCTTGCTGCCCTGGATATTCCGATCTTGCAGGGCCTGTGTCTCACCAGCCCGCGCGGGCAATGGCTGGACAACGACGACGGCCTGAGTCCCCTCGACGTGGCCACCCAGGTCGCGGTGCCCGAGTTCGACGGACGCATCATCACGGTGCCGTTCTCGTTCAAGGAATTCGACGACGACGGTCTCGTCTCCTATGTGGCCGATCCGGAACGCTGCGCCCGGGTTGCAGGTCTGGCGATCCGGCATGCGCGGCTGCGGCACGTCGCGCCGGCCGACAAGCGCGTGGCGCTGGTGTTCTCGGCGTACCCCACCAAACACGCCCGCATCGGCAATGCGGTAGGGCTGGACACTCCCGCCAGCGCGGTCGCGCTGCTGGCGGCGATGCGCGAGCACGGCTACCGGGTGGGCGAGTTGCCCGGTGTGGAGAACGGCGACGGCGACGCGCTGATCCACGCCCTGATCGAACGCGGCGGCCAGGACCCCGACTGGCTCACCGACGGGCAGTTGGCCGGAAACCCGATTCGGTTGTCCGCCAGCGACTATCGTCAGTGGTTCGGCACCCTGCCGGCCGAGCTGACCGAGGCCGTGGAGAGGCACTGGGGTCCGCCGCCCGGCGAGCTGTTCGTGGATCGCACCAACGACCCCGACGGTGAGATCGTCATCGCCGCAATGCGATCCGGCAACCTGGTGGTGTTGGTCCAGCCACCCCGGGGATTCGGCGAGAACCCGGTCGCCATCTACCACGACCCGGACCTACCGCCCAGCCATCACTATCTTGCCGCCTACCACTGGCTGGACGCGGGTTTCGGCGCGCACGCGGTGGTGCATCTGGGCAAACACGGCAACCTGGAATGGCTGCCGGGCAAGACGCTGGGCATGTCGGCCGTCTGCGGGCCCGACGCCGCGCTGGGGAACCTGCCGTTGATCTACCCCTTCCTGGTCAACGACCCCGGCGAGGGGACCCAAGCCAAGAGACGGGCGCACGCGGTGCTCGTCGACCACCTGATTCCGCCGATGGCGCGCGCCGAGACCTACGGCGACATCGCGCGTCTGGAGCAGCTGCTCGACGAGCACGCCAACGTGGCCGCACTGGATCCGGCCAAGCTGCCCGCCATACGCCAGCAGATCTGGACGCTGATGCGGGCCGCGAAAATGGACCACGACCTCGGACTGTCCGAACGTCCGGAAGAGGACTCGTTCGACGACATGCTGCTGCACGTCGACGGCTGGTTGTGCGAGATCAAGGACGTCCAGATTCGCGACGGCCTGCACATCCTGGGGCAGAAGCCCAAGGGTGCAATCGAACTCGACCTGGTTCTGGCGATTCTGCGGGCCCGGCAGTTGTTCGGGGGCGGATGCACGCTACCCGGTTTGCGCCAGGCGCTCGGGCTGGCCGAGGACGGTACCGACGAACGAACCTCGGTCGATCGCGCCGAGGCCATCGCCCGGGAACTGGTCGCGGCGCTGCAGGCCACCGGTTGGGATGCCGATGCCGTTGACCGGCTCACCGACAACCCTGACGCCGCGGCGGTGCTGCGGTTCGCGGCCACCGAGGTCGTGCCCCGGCTCGCCGGCAGCGCCGCCGAGATCGAGCAGGTGCTGCGGGCGTTGGACGGCCACTTCATCCCGGCCGGCCCCTCGGGCTCGCCGCTGCGCGGTCTGGTCAACGTGCTGCCCACCGGGCGCAATTTCTACTCGGTGGACCCCAAGGCAGTGCCGTCTCGGCTCGCATGGGAAGCCGGTGTGGCGCTGGCTGATTCGTTACTCACCCGGTATCGCGACGACCATGGACGGTGGCCGCAGTCCGTGGGGCTGTCGATGTGGGGCACCTCGGCGATGCGCACTGCGGGCGACGACATCGCCGAAGTGCTCGCGCTGCTGGGTGCTCGGCCGGCGTGGGACGATGCATCACGGCGCGTTGTCGGTCTGACGCCGATCACCCTGGCCGAGCTGGGCCGCCCGCGCATCGACGTGACCGTGCGCATCTCGGGGTTCTTCCGGGACGCCTTCCCGCACGTGGTCACGATGCTCGACGACGCGGTGCGGCTGGTCGCCGACCTCGACGAGCCCGCCGACGACAATTACGTGCGGGCGCACGCCCAGGCCGACCTGGCCCAGCATGGCGACCAGAGACGTTCCACCACAAGAATATTCGGTTCGAAGCCGGGTACCTACGGTGCGGGGCTGCTGCAGCTGATGGACAGTCGCAACTGGCGTGACGACGCCGACCTTGCCGCGGTCTACACGGCCTGGGGCGGGTTCGCCTACGGGCGCGGCCTGGACGGTCGGGAGGCGGTCGACGACATGAACCGGCAGTACCGACGTATCGCGGTGGCCGCGAAGAATACCGACACCCGCGAGCACGACATCGCCGACTCCGACGACTACTTCCAGTACCACGGCGGCATGGTGGCCACGGTGCGGGCGCTGACCGGGCAGGCGCCTGCCGCCTACATCGGCGACAACACCAGACCCGATGCGATCCGCACCCGCACGCTCGGCGAGGAGACCACGCGCGTCTTCCGCTCGCGGGTGGTCAACCCACGTTGGATGGCGGCGATGCGCCGCCACGGCTACAAGGGCGCGTTCGAGATGGCCGCGACCGTCGACTACCTGTTCGGCTACGACGCCACCGCGGGTGTAATGGCCGATTGGATGTACGAACAGCTCACCGAGCGTTACGTTCTGGACCAGGAGAACCGCAAGTTCATGGCGGAGTCCAATCCGTGGGCGCTGCACGGCATGGCCGAGCGACTGCTGGAGGCCGCCGGGCGCGGCATGTGGGCCGACCCGCAGCCGGAGACGCTCGACGGCCTGCGCCAGGCACTGCTGGAAACCGAGGGTGACCTCGAGGGCTAATCGGACTTCGTCTGGCGGGCCGAACGTGACATTGCGGTCACTCTCGGCCCCCAGCGTGACTGCAGGTTCACGCTCGAGCCGGCTCGGCGGTAGGTTGACGCGGTAGGTTGACGATGTGACGCCTACCTTCGACGAACTCGCCACCTCGCAGTACGTTCTGCTGACCACGTTCACCAAGGACGGCCGGCCCAAGCCGACGCCGGTCTGGGCGGCGGCCGACGGAGACCGGCTGCTGGTGATCACGCAGGAGAAGTCCTGGAAGGTCAAGCGGATCCGCAACACCCCTCGGGTGACGTTGGCCGCCTGCGACATGCGCGGCAATCCTCAAGGCGAGGCCGTCGAAGGCAGCGCGGCCGTCCTCGACAAGTCTCAGACCCCCGCCGTCTACGACGCGATCGGCAGCCGTTACGGCATCGTGGGCAAGGTGTTCAATCTCTTCAGCAAGCTGCGCGGCGGGATGACGAAAAACGTCGGCCTCGAGCTCAGGCTCGCCGAGAGCCCCTTTCCCGGCTAGTTCCCCAGGGGCGGTTGCCCGAGGTGCTGGCGGAAGAAGGAGAACACCCGGCTCCACGCATCCGCGGTGGCCGCCTGGTCATAGCCGAAGCCGGTCACGCGTAACAGCGGCTGGGCGGGAAGCTTGTTGGCGAAGCTGTGTCCGGCGTGGGGGTACACCTTGATGTCGGCGGTCAGCCCCATGGCGTCGGTTGTTTCGCGCAGGCGGGCCGGCGCGCCGACTCCGAGCGGGTCGCGAGCCCCGAAGCTGGCCACGATCGGGCACGCGCCGTCCAGCGTCTTGTCGAGGTCGCGGGGCAGGGGAGTGCCATAGAACGGCGCCGCGGCGCCGAATCCTTTGGGCGACATCACCAGGGCGAACTGACCGCCCATGCAGAAGCCCGCGATGCCGATCCGTCCGGTGCACTCGGGCATGGCCTTCAGGTGGTCGCGGGTGGCCAGGATGTCGTCGAGGGAGCGACCCCGCTGTGTCAGCACTTCCCGGATGACCCGGGTGACGCAGCGGGCGCGACCGCCCCGGGCGTACAGGTTCGGCGTGACCGCCACGTACCCGGCCCGGGCGATCCGCTCGTTGGTCGCCTCCTTGTCGGGGCCGTAACCGAATGCGTCGTGGATCACCACCACGCCAGGCCAGGGGCGCTGCCCCGGCGGCAGGCTCAGCAGCGCATCGATCGGTCCGTCCGGGGTGTCGATCTCGATCGTGGTCATAGCGTCATCTAAACGCAGCCGCGTTGTGCGCCAGGGAACTCCGGCCCGCCCCGCGGACGTTGGCCTCACATGCTGCGGCGGTTGGTGCTGATATATGCCGTCGTCGAACTCGTGGCGGTCATCGCGCTGGTGTCGACGATCGGGTTCGGCTGGACCGTGGTGGTGGTGATGGCCACTTTCGTGCTCGGGTGGGCGCTCGCGGTGCCGATGGCGGGTTCGCAGCTGATCCACCAGGTGGGGCAGCTGCGGTCCGGGCCGCGTCAACCCCAACGCGCATTGAGCGACGGCGCGTTGCTGACGCTGGCCGCGGGCCTGTTCGTGGTGCCGGGTCTGGTCACGACCGCGTTGGGGGTCTTGCTTCTGGTGCCCCCGATCCGGGCCGTCGCCGGCCCCGGCCTGGCCGCGGTGACGATGCGTGGTCTGCGGCGTCGCGTGCCGTTGATCACTCCTGTGGCCTGGGGGGCCTTCGTGGGCGACCTGCGCCCTCACCAGGCTGGCGACCACGGCGACTTCATCGACGGCGAGGTCATCGACGTCATCGACGGCGAGCCGCTGACGTTGCTGCCGAAGGCCGTCGTGTTCGGGGACCGCTCCTCGCAAAGTCCGTGCTGATCGCCCAGTCCGTCGGCGCGCCCAGGTTGGCTAGGTTTGGCTGGTGACCAAGCTGCTGGTCAACGGCCGGGTGCACAGCCCGACCCATCCGGAGGCCACCGCCATGGCGGTGCGTGGCGACGTCGTCGCCTGGCTGGGCAGCGACGCGGTCGGTCGTGAGCGATTCCCAGATGCTGCCGTCGAGGACCTCGAGGGCGGGTTCGTCGCGCCGGCTTTCGTGGACAGTCATGTCCACCTCGGCGCGACCGGCCTGATGCTCAGCGGCTTGGACCTGCGGGCGGCCACGTCGCGGGCGCAGTGTCTGAAGATGGTCGGTGACTATGCGGCCGCCCACCCCGGCTTAGCGGTGTGGGGTCATGGCTGGGACGAATCGGCGTGGCCGGCGAACGCCGCCCCCAGCACCGCCGACCTCGACGGCGTGCTCGGCGATCGGCCCGCCTACCTCGCCCGCGTCGACGTCCACTCCGCCCTCGCCTCGACCGCGCTGCGCGGGCTGGTCCCCGGCCTGGCCGCCGCCGCCGGCTTCAGCGCCGAGCAGCCGCTGGTCGGTGACGCCCATCACCTGGCCCGGGCCCTGGCCCGCAACTTGCTCACCGACTCGCAACGGGCCGCGGCGTTCGACGCGGCGCTGCGGGCCGTCGCCGCGTCCGGGATCGTTGCCGTGCACGAATGCGCAGGTCCCGAGATCGGCGGTCTCGACGACTGGTTGAGGCTGCGCGCGCTCAGCCAGAACGTCCGGGGTGTCGAGGTGATCGGCTACTGGGGTGAGGCGGTCACCACCCCGGCGCGGGCCCGCGCCCTGCTAGAGGAGACCGGCGCCCGCGGGCTGGCCGGCGACCTGTTCGTCGACGGGGCGCTGGGGTCGCGCACCGCCTGGCTGCACGAGCCCTACACCGACGCCCCCGACGTGGTCGGAAACTGCTATTTGGACCACGGCGACGTCGAGGCGCACGTGCGAGCCTGCACGCGGGCTCGGGTCACGGCCGGCTTCCATGTCATCGGCGATGCCGCGGTCGCGGCCGTCGTCGCCGCGTTCGGGGCAGTCGTCGACGATCTGGGTGTGCTCGCAGTCGCCCGTTGCGGGCACCGCCTCGAGCACCTGGAGATGATCACCGCCGAGCAGGCCGCCAAACTGGGCGCCTGGGGTGTCATCGCCAGCGTTCAACCCCAGTTCGACGCGCTGTGGGGCGGCCCCACCGGTATGTACGCGCGGCGGCTTGGCGCCGAGCGAGGCTGCCGGCTCAACCCGCTCGCGCTGTTAGCATCCCAAGGCGTGCCCCTCGCCCTCGGTTCCGATGCCCCGGTCACCGGCCTGGACCCGTGGGCAAGCGTCCGCGCGGCGGCCAACCATCGCACCGCGGGAAGCTCACTCTCGCCGCGGGCCGCATTCGCCGCCGCGACCCGCGGGGGCTGGCGGGCGAGCGGAGTGCTCGAAGCGAAGGCGGGAACCCTGGTGCCCGGTGCGCCGGCGTCGTACGCCGTGTGGGACGTCGGGACGCTGGAGACCCCCGCGGCGCGGGACGGCGCCCAGCGCTGGTCCACCGACCCGCGTTCCCGGGTTCCGGCGTTGCCGCGCCTGCGGCCCACCGACCCCACGCCGCGCTGTCGGCAAACCGTACATCGGGGCGTGGTGATCCATGGCTAGGCGCTGGTTCGGGGGTAAGGCGCGCCGCGCCGCCGGCGAGACCATCCCGGCCGACGAGGGGGCTGCGGCCGGGCCGACCGTCGATGACACCGCGTCCGAGCCGTCGGACGCGCCGTCGGAACCGGCGGACGCGCCGTCGGAACCGGCGGACGCGCCGTCGGAACCGCCGACGGGGGAAAACGCAACCCCCGTCGCTCCTACCGGTCCACCCCTGGCCGCGCGGCTGGCCGCCACGACTCGCCGCGCGGCGGTGGCCCTGGGTACCGCCGCGCTCGTCAGGCTGCCTGCCGTTCGGGCCGCGCTACGGCCCCGGCTGAACCGATTGCTGCTCGCCGTCGCGGGCGGCCTTTTGCTGTGCACCAGTTTCCCGCCACGGAACCTGTGGTGGGCCGCCGTCGTCGCCGTCACGCTGCTGGCCTGGGTCCTCACGCACCGCGCTACGTCACCGGTGGGCGGCTTCGGCTATGGATTCCTGTTCGGCCTGGCCCTCTACCTGCCGCTGCTGCCGTGGATCAGCGCTCTGGTGGGCGCCATGCCCTGGCTGGTGCTGGCGACGGCATGCGCGTTGTTTCCGGGACTTTTCGGATTGTTCGCCGTCGTGGTGCGACGGCTGCCCGGTTGGCCGATCTGGTTTGCGGTGCTGTGGTCGGCACAGGAGTGGTTGAAGGCCCACTATCCGTTCGGCGGCTTCCCGTGGGGGTCGGTCGCGTTCGGCCAATCCGACGGGCCTTTCCTCCCGTTGGCCCAGCTCGGTGGTGTAGCGCTGCTCTCGACGGCGATCGTGCTGGTGGGCGTCAGCGTGGCGGCGATCGCGCGGGAAATCGTCGCGTGGTGGCAGCGCGGCGCGCACCTGGGAGCCCGCACCCGCGGCGCAGCCGAGCGGCCGCCCGCGGTCGTGTTGCCCGGCGTGTGCATCTGCGCGGTGTTGCTCGCCGGGGTCGCCGTCTGGCCCCAGGTGCGGCGCGCGGGGACGGGAGCGGGCGGGGAACCGTTGGTCACCGTCGCGGCCGTGCAGGGCAACGTGCCGCGACTGGGCCTCGGTTTCAACGAGCAACGACGCGCGGTGCTGGACAACCACGTCCGGGAAACGCTGAGGCTGGCCGAGGACGTGCGGGCGGGGGTAGCCCCGCAACCTCAGTTCGTGATCTGGCCGGAGGACTCGTCCGACATCGATCCGCTGGTCAACGCCGACGCTGCCCAGCAGATCGCGAAAGCCGCCACGGCCATCCATGCCCCGATCCTCGTCGGCACCGTGCTCGGGATCCCGGGCCGCCCGCAGGATGACCCCGAATTCACCAACACCGTCATCGTCTGGAACCCGGTCACCGGACCGGCCGATCGCCACGACAAAGAGATCGTGCAACCGTTCGGCGAGTACCTGCCGATGCCGTGGCTGTTCAGACACCTCTCCGGATACGCGGGCCTGGCCGGCCACATGGTGCCGGGCCGAAGCAGCGGCGTCGTCCACATCGGCGGGGTGCCGGTCGGGGTGGCGACCTGCTGGGAGGTCATCTTTGACCGTGAGCCGCGCGAAGCGGTCCTGCACGGCGCCCAGCTGCTGGCCGTGCCCAGCAACAACGCCACCTTCAACAAGACGATGAGTGAGCAGCAGCTGGCGTTCGCCAAGGTCCGGGCTGTCGAGCACGACCGTTACGTCGTGGTCGCCGGTACCACCGGCGTCAGTGCGGTGATCGCACCGGACGGCGGCGAGTTGGCGCGCACGGAGTTCTTCGAGCCCGCCTATCTCGACACGCAGGTGCGGCTCAAGACCACGCTGACGCCGGCAACCCGGTGGGGTCCGACCCTGCAATGGATTCTGGTCGCAGTGGCCGGAGCGGTCGTTCTGGCCGGGATACGGCACAATAGGTGGTTCCCGCGTCCGATTCGACTCCGGTCCAGGCCGGTCGAACCGGACGACGACGCACCTCCCGACGAGGGCGGTTCGGATACTTCGCAGGATCCACCGCCGGATGACGGCTGCGACGAGGTCCCGCCCGCCGAGGGTGGTGACTGAACTCCGCTCCACCGGAGCGGGCCCCAACCGCGTTATTTCGGGCGACACAGAGGAGCTCAATGACCACCGCCCCGCCGGCGCCGCAAGCCCCGGGCGACCGTCCAAGCCAGCGCACGCTGGTGATCATCCCGACGTTCAACGAGCGGGAGAACCTGCCGCTGATCCACGAGCGGTTGACAACCGCGTGCCCGGGAGTGCATCTGCTCATCGTCGACGACAGCAGCCCGGACGGCACCGGCCAGCTCGCCGACGAGCGCGCAGCCGCCGATCCAGGTCGGACGTTTGTGCTGCACCGCACCGCCAAGGACGGTTTGGGCGCCGCCTACCTGGCGGGTTTTGCCTGGGGTCTGAGCCGGGGTTACTCAGTGCTGGTGGAAATGGACGCGGATGGCAGTCACGCGCCCGAACAGCTGCACCGCTTGTTGGAGGCCATTGATGCGGGCGCCGACCTGGTCATCGGTTCGCGCTACGTCGACGGCGGGACGGTACGGAACTGGCCGTGGCGGCGGCTGGCGCTGTCCAAGACCGCCAACACTTATTCGCGGGTGGCGCTCGGTATCGGGGTCCACGACATCACCGCCGGCTACCGCGCCTATCGTCGCGAGGTGCTCGAGGCGATCGAACTGGACCGAGTGGAGTCGAAGGGTTATTGCTTCCAGATCGATCTGACCTGGCGCACCGCGTGCAACGGGTTCGTCATCGTCGAGGTGCCGATCACCTTTACCGAACGCGAACTGGGCGTGTCGAAGATGAGCGGATCCAACATCCGCGAAGCGCTGATCAAGGTCAGCCGCTGGGGCTTCGAGGGGCGGAGGTCACGCGCCCGCGGGATACGCGCACCCGATCGCGCCTGACGGCCCACGCAGCACGGGTCAGCCGCGGCGGCGCGACCTGATCAGCTCGAGACGCTCTTTGAGCAGTTCTTCGAGCTCTTCGACGGAGCGGCGCTCCAGCAGCATGTCCCAGTGGGTGCGCGGCGGCTTGACCTTTTTCGGCTCGGGCAGGTTGCCCTCGATCAAGGTGCCTTCCATGCCGTTCCGGCACAACCAGGTGCCGGGGATCTCGGCGTCGTCGGCGAACGGGACTTCGAACTCCTCGCCGTTCTCGGTGCGGTAACGCGCCAGTTGGCGGGGTGCCAGGTCGTGGTTGCGGTCGGTCTCGTAGCTGACGGCGCCGAGGCGACTACCCCGTAAGACTCGATCAGCCATTGGTGCTACTCCTTTGGACCTCTGAGCTTGGGTGCGCTCTGTCGTGGCAATCTCTTCGCATGGCGAACGCCGCGACGACCCGTCGAGTTCCCTGGAGCCCGGCGCGGGTGCGCGCGACGCGTCCTCTCATGGTACCCGCATAGCGGCCCGATGAGCGTTGAGCGGGTTAAAGTCGCAGGTGTGACTCGTCGCGACCGCCTCCACCCGTGCCGCTGGTGCGGCCGGGACGTCGCCGATGCCGCGATGGGCCGCCGTCGCCAGTACTGCCGGCAGTCCTGCCGGCAGCGGGCATACGAGCAGCGGGCGTCGCTGAGCCGTGCCGGGGGCGGCGCCGTGCCCGAGGACGCCGTGGTGCTGTCGGCGGACGACGCCGTGGATCTCGCCGACCGGGTCTACCAGGTGCGATGTGCGGCCGAAGACGTCGCCACCGCGCTCGACGAGGGTGCCGGGGCAGCGGAACTTCGCGAGCTGTGCGACACGCTGATCGCAGCCGCCCGGGCCGCCGACGGCTGGCGCAGAGTCGGGACCTGACCGTGTCCTTGGCGCGCGGGTGCGCCCTTGGCCGCGTGACCCCCGTTGACCACCTGCCGGGTACAGTCGCGCCATGGACGGCGCGCCGACCACATCCCCGTTTCCCGGGGTCAGCGGGACAAAACAGGCACCTGGCTCGTTGGCGCGTGCCGTCGTCTGGGCTCGCAGAAAGCCTTCCATGTGTCGATGCCGGTCCTGCTCGAGAAGCCGGAAGTGTCGGACGTTTTGAAATCCTTCCGGAGTTGGCCATACTCACCAGCGAACTTGGGTCGGAGAGCAGCACGACGCTGGTCGTATAGACCGCGACATCGCGTCGCACGGCAGCTCCGGTGACTCGGCGACAGCCACATCCGGCGGGCCACAGCCACCACTAGGCGAAGGTTAGGGCGAGAGGTAGTAATGGTCGATCAACTTCAGCATGCGACCGAGGCGCTGCGTAAAGCGCTGGGGCAGGTGGAACGCCTGAAGCGCACCAACCGCGCGTTGCTGGAACGGTCGAGCGAGCCGATCGCGATCGTCGGGATGTCGTGTCGTTTCCCGGGCGGGGTCGACACCCCGGAAGACCTGTGGCAGATGGTTGCCGACGGACGGGACGTCATGTCGGGTTTCCCGACCGATCGCGGTTGGGATCTGGCCGGATTGTTCGACCCCGACCCCGATGCGCGACACAAGACCTACACCCGTACCGGCGGTTTCGTCGAGAACGTGGGCAACTTCGATCCGGGGTTCTTCGGGATCGGCCCGAGCGAGGCGCTGGCCATGGACCCCCAG
>NZ_JBMIOP010000164.1:0-2134 GCF_049197365.1 Mycobacterium sp. THU-M104 | reverse complement strand
ACCCCGTAAGTCAGACCGTCGGGCATGGCCCGTAGCTGCTCTTTGGCGTCCTTGACCACCGCCCCGAGCGCCGCCTCACCGGCGCTCACCTGCGCCCAGTCCAGCGTGCCGACCGGCCCGTCAACGCTCAACGCCACCGGGTATTTCGTGGTGAACCACCCCACGGTGCGGGACAGGTCGACGTCTGCGGCGAGGTCTTCCTGACGTCCGTGCCCCTCCACGTCGATCCCGACCGGCCCACCGGTGCCCGCGAACTCGGCAACCGCCAGGGCGAAGGCGATCAACAGGATCTCGTGTATCCCGGCATGAAACGCGGCCGGCACCTCCCCGAGCAGCATGCGGGTGGTCTCGGCGTCCAGCTCCACCGACAGGTTCCCCGCGGTGGCAAACGTATCCACCTCGGGTCGGACCGCCGGAAGCGCCGCAGGTGTCGCGGCGATCTGCCGCCACACCTGAGAGTGCTCCACCACTTCCGGGCGGCATGCGTGCTCGGCCAGCAGCGACGCCCACCGCGCAAACGACGTCCCGCCCGCCGGCAACACCACCTGCTGGCCGGCGCAAAGCTGGGCCCACGCGAGGTTGAGGTCCGCCAACAGGATCCGCCACGACACCCCGTCGACGGCCAGATGGTGCACGATCAGCACCAACCGACCCGTGGCGGGCACCCACAGCGCGCTCAGCATCACCCCGCCCGCCGGGTCCAACCGCGACCGCGCCTCGATCACCGCCGCATCGGACAAGACGTCCACGGTCTGCAGGCAATCGCGGGCATCGACCGACCCGGGCTCGGGCACCGTCAACGACCAGGTGCCGGCGTCCTCGTCGACACGCAGCCGCAGCATGGCGTGCCGGTCCAGCAGGGCCTGCAACAGGGTCACGACATCGGCCTCGCCGGCTCCGGCGGGAGCCTGCACGAGCACCGTCTGGTTGAACTGGTCGACCGGGCCGTGGAAGCCCTGCAGCCAGCACATGATCGGGGTGGCCACGACCGGACCCACGCCCTCGTCGATCACATGGGCGTCGTCGTCGGTCACTCCGGCCACCCGGGCCAGCCGGGCCACGGTCTGTTCGACGAAGATGTCGCGCGGCCGAATCACCACACCGGCCACCCGCGCCCGCGCCACCACCTGCATCGACAGGATGCTGTCGCCCCCCAGCTCGAAGAACGACTCGTCGACCCCGACCTGCTCCAGCCCCAGCACCTGGGCGTAGATGCCGGCCAGGATCTCCTCCACCGCGTCGGACGGCGCGCGGTAGCGATCGACATCCTGATACTCCGGTGCCGGCAATGCGCGGGTGTCGAGTTTGCCGTTCACCGTCAGCGGCAGCGCATCGATGACCACGACCGACGACGGCACCATGTACGAGGGCAACCGCTCGGCCAGGGCGGCGCGCGCCGAAGCCGGGTCCGCGGTGCCGGTCACATACCCCACCAGGCGCTTGTCCCCGGGACGGTCCTCGCGGGCGATCACCACCGCCTGGCCGACACCATCCAGCGCGGCCAACGCCGCCTGCACCTCACCCAGCTCGATGCGGTACCCGCGGATCTTAACCTGCTCATCAGCGCGCCCCACATACCGCAGCTCACCGTCTGCACCCCACCACACCAGATCCCCGGTGCGATACATCCGCGCCCCCGGCTCCCCGAACGGACACGCCACAAACCGCGTCGCACTCAGACCGGCGCGGCCCACATACCCCGCGGCCACCCCCGCCCCGGCCACATACAACTCCCCCACCACACCGACCGGTATTTGCCGCAGATACCTATCCAGTACGAAGAAGCCGAGATGGGCCAGCGGCACCCCGATCGGACTCGCCGTGCTCTCCACGTCGGCAGCCAGGATCTCCCGGAACGAGGCGTGCACCGTCGTCTCGGTGATCCCGTACATGTTGATCAGCCGCGGCAAGCCCGGGTGATTCTGCCGCCAGGACCGCAGCCGTTGGGGTTCCAGCGCCTCGCCGCCGAACACCACGGCCTCGAGTGTGAGCTGCGGACCCCGCTCGGGCACCAACGCATCGGCGGCCTGCAGCGCGTAAAAGGCCGACGGGGTCTGGCTCAACATGGTGACCCGCTCCGCGGCCAGCACCGCGTGCAGATCCTCCGGCGAGCGCACCACCGCGTCGGGCACCA
>NZ_JBMIOP010000162.1:0-5785 GCF_049197365.1 Mycobacterium sp. THU-M104 | reverse complement strand
TGGTGCCCGACGCGGTGGTGCGCTCGCCGGAGGATCTGCACGCGGTGCTGGCCGCGGAGCGGGTCACCATGTTGAGCCAGACCCCGTCGGCCTTTTATGCGCTGCAGGCCGCCGATGCGGCGCGAGCCGGGCAAGGCCGGCAGCTCGAACTCGAGGCCGTGGTGTTCGGCGGCGAGGCGCTGGAACCCCAGCGGCTGTCGCCGTGGCTGGGGAGCCACCCGGGCTTGCCGCGGCTGATCAACATGTACGGGACCACCGAGACGACGGTGCACGCCTCGTTCCGGGAGATCCTGGCTGCCGACGTGGAGAGCACGGCGAGCCCGATCGGGGTGCCGCTGGCCCATCTCGGCTTCTTCGTGCTCGACGCCTGGTTGCGGCAGGTGCCGGTCGGTGTGGTGGGGGAGCTGTATGTGGCCGGGGCGGGGGTGGCCGCCGGGTATGTGGGCCGGGCCGGTCTGAGTGCGACGCGGTTTGTGGCGTGTCCGTTCGGGGAGCCGGGGGCGCGGATGTATCGCACCGGGGACCTGGTGTGGTGGGGTGCGGACGGTGAGCTGCGGTATGTGGGGCGCGCTGACGAGCAGGTCAAGATCCGCGGGTACCGCATCGAGCTGGGTGAGGTGCAGGCGGCGTTGGCCGCGCTGGACGGTGTCGGCCAAGCGGTCGTGATCGCCCGCGAGGACCGCCCGGGTGACAAGCGCCTGGTGGGGTATGTGACCGGCACCGCGGACCCGGCTTCGGCGCGTGCCGCGTTGGCTGAGCGGTTGCCCTCGTACATGGTGCCGTCGGCGGTGGTGGTCATCGATGCGGTGCCGCTGACGGTCAACGGCAAAATCGACACCCGCGCGCTGCCCGCACCCGAGTACCAAGACGGTGATCACTACCGCGCGCCGTCCACTGCGGTCGAGGAGATCCTGGCCGGCATCTATGCCAAAGTGCTGGGTGTGGAGCCGCCCCGGCTCGTCGGGGTCGACGACTCGTTCTTCGAGCTGGGCGGGGACTCGCTGTCGGCGATGCGCCTGATCGCCGCGGTCAACGCCGCCCTGGATGCCGGTCTTTCGGTGGGCACCTTGTTCGAGGCGCCCACGATCGCCCAGCTGGCGCCCCGCATCGGCGGGGACGAGGGCCGGCTGGAGCCGCTGACAGCGGTGGAACGCCCCGCGGTGGTGCCGTTGTCGTTCGCCCAGAGCAGGTTGTGGTTCATCGACCAGTTCCAGGGCCCCTCGCCGATCTACAACATGGCGGTGGCGCTGCGGCTGGACGGGCAGCTGGATGCCGACGCCCTGGGCGCGGCGCTGGCCGACGTCGTGGCCCGCCAGGAGACCCTGCGCACCTTGTTCGCTGCGCACGAGGGCGTGCCGCGCCAGCTGGTGGTGCCCGCCGAGCGTGCCGACTTCGGCTGGACCGTCGTGGATGCCACCGGATGGCTGGAAAGCCAACTGGCCGAGGCGATCGACACCGTGGCGAGTCACCCGTTCGACCTGGCAACCGAGATCCCCCTGCGGGCAAGGCTTTTCCGAGTCGCCGACGACCAGCATGTGCTGGTGTCCGTGGTGCACCACATCGCCGCCGACGGGTCCTCGATCACCCCGCTGGTCAATGACCTCGGGGTGGCCTACGCGAGCCGATCCGCGGGGAAGCCCCCCGACTGGGAGCCGCTGGCCGTTCAGTACGTCGACTACACGCTCTGGCAGCGTGCGCAGCTGGGAGACCTCGGCGACGAGGACAGCCGCATCGCCGAGCAGCTGGCCTACTGGGAGCAAGCCCTGGCCGGCATGCCCGAGCACCTGCAGCTGCCCACCGATCGGCCCTACCCGCCTGTCGCCGACTACCGCGGCGCCAGCGTCCTGATCGACTGGCCGGCCGAGCTGCAACAGCAGGTCGCCCGGGTGGCCCGCGAGCACAACGCGACCACCTTCATGGTGATGCAGGCCGCCCTGGCGCTGCTGCTGTCGAAGATCAGCGCCAGCAGCGAGGTGGCGGTGGGATTCCCGATCGCCGGGCGCGGCGACGCGGCGCTGGACGAGCTGGTGGGCTTTTTCGTCAATACCCTGGTGCTGCGCGTCGACCTGGCCGGTGACCCCAGTGTCGCCGATCTGCTGGCCCAGGTGCGTGGACGCAGCCTGGCCGCCTACGAACATCAGGACGTGCCCTTCGAGGTGCTGGTGGATCGGCTCAACCCGACGCGGAGCCTGACCCATCACCCGCTTGTGCAGGTGATGCTGGGCTGGCAGAACTGGCAGGCCACCGGCTCCGATGAACCCGCTGTCGGCTTGGCGCTGGGCGACCTGCAGGTCACCCCGCTGCCCTTGGACACCTCGACCGCCCGCATGGATCTGTCGTTCTCGCTGGCCGAACGCTGGAACGAGGCCGGGGAGCCCGCCGGCATCTGGGGAGGAGTCGAATTCCGCACCGACGTCTTCGACGCGGCCACCATCGAGACTCTGCTCGAGCGGTTCAGGCGGGTGCTGGCGGCCATGACCACAGACCCGCGGCGACGGCTGTCGTCGATCGATGTGCTCGATGAAGCCGAGCGCGCCCGGCTGGACGACGTGGGCAACCGCGCGCTGCTGACCCGGCCCGGGCCGGTCGCGGCGTCGGTACCGGAGTTGTTCGCCGCGCAGGTGGCTCGCGTCCCGGATGCGGTGGCGGTCACCGACGGGGATGCCTCGCTGACCTACCGGGAACTCGACGAAACGGCAAACCGGTTGGCGCACTTGCTGATCGGGTACGACGTGGGCCCCGGTGCGCGGGTGGCGTTGCTGTTGGAGCGCTCGGCTCAGGCCGTCGTGGCCATGCTGGCCGTGCTCAAAACCGGCGCGGCGTACCTGGCCGTCGACCCGGCACTGCCGGACGCGAGGGTCGATTTCCTGCTCGGGGACGCCGCCCCGATGGCCGTAGTCACCTCTGTGGGGCTGGCGGATCGGCTGGATGGGCGCGAACTGGCGCTCATCGACGTCGACGATCCGGCCGTCGCGCGCCATCCCAGCACGGCGCTGCCGTCGCCGCACCCCGACGACATCGCCTACCTCATCTACACCTCGGGCACCACCGGAACTCCCAAGGGCGTGGCGATCGCCCACCACAACCTGGCCCACCTACCGGAGTCGACGCCCGCGGACCTGCCCGCGCCGCAGGTGTGGACGCAGTGCCACTCGTACGCGTTCGACTTCTCGGTGTGGGAAATCTGGGCCGCGCTGCTGGGCGGGGGACGGCTGGTGGTGGTGCCCGACCGTGTTGTCGGCTCTCCGGACGATTTCCACGACCTGCTGGTCCGCGAACAGGTCAACGTACTGACCCAAACCCCGTCGGCGGTGACCGCACTCGCCCCGGACGGGCTGGAGTCGATGGCGTTGCTGCTCGGCGGCGAGGCCTGCCCGGCCGAGGTGGTGGACCGGTGGGCGCCCGGGCGGGTGGTGATCAACGCCTACGGGCCCACCGAGGCCACGGTGTACGCGTCGATGAGCGCGCCTCTCAAACAGGAGGAGCAGGCGGGTGTGGCGCCGATCGGCGCGCCGGTGCCCACGACGGCGCTGTTCGTCCTCGACGAGTCGATGCGGCCGGTGCCCCCGGGTGTGGTGGGCGAGTTGTACGTGGCCGGCCGTGGTGTGGGCGTCGGGTATCTGGGCCGGGCCGGTTTGACCGCATCGCGGTTTGTGGCCTCGCCGTTCGGTAGGCCCGGGACACGCATGTATCGCACCGGTGACCTGGTGCGGTGGCGCCCCGACAACCAACTGCAGTATCTCGGGCGCGCCGACGAGCAGGTCAAGATCCGCGGCTATCGCATCGAGCCCGGGGAGGTCCAGGCCGTACTGGCGGCGCTGGACGGGGTGCAGCAGGCGGCTGTCATCGCGCGCGAGGACCGCCCCGGGGACAAGCGCCTGGTGGGGTACGTCACCGGGACCGCGGACCCGGCCGCGTTGCGCGCGACGCTGGCCGAGCGGCTACCCCCCTACATGGTTCCGGCCGCCGTCGTGGCGTTGGACGCGCTGCCGTTGACGGTCGGCGGCAAACTCGACAGACGGGCGCTGCCGACACCGGAGTACCAGGACACGGCGAGCTACCGCGCCCCGACCACCCTCACCGAGGAGATCCTGACCGGCATCTTCGCCCAGGTGCTCGGGGTGGAGCCGCCCCGGCTGGTCGGGGTGGACGACTCGTTCTTCGAGCTGGGCGGGGATTCGCTGTCGGCGATGCGTCTGGTCGCCGCGGTCAACACCGCGCTGGACGCCGGCCTGGTGGTGCGCGCCTTGTTCGAGGCACCCACGATCGCCCAGCTGGCTCCCCGCATCGGCCGCGACGGGGGTGGGCGCGAGCCGCTGACGGCGGTCGAACGCCCCGCGGTGGTGCCGTTGTCGTTCGCCCAGAACCGGTTGTGGTTCATCGACCAGTTCCAGGGTCCCTCACCGACGTACAATCTGCCGGTGGCGTTGCGGCTTCGCGGGCGCCTGAATGCCGATGCGCTGGGCGCGGCGCTGGCCGACGTGGTGGCCCGCCAGGAGAGCCTGCGCACGCTGTTCCCGGCGATCGAGGGGATCCCGCGGCAGCTGGTGGTGCCCGCCGAGCGTGCCGACTTCGGCTGGACCGTCGTGGATGCCACCGGTTGGCCGGAAAGCCAACTGGCCGAGGCGATCGACACCGTGGTGAGTCACGCGTTCGATCTGGCAACCGAGATCCCCCTGCGGGCGAGGCTTTTCCGCCTGGCCGACGACGACTACGTGTACGTCTCCGTCGTGCACCACATCGCCGCCGACGGATGGTCGATCACCCCGTTGGTCAACGACCTGGGAGCGGCCTACGTCAGCCGATGCGCGGGGCAGGCCCCCGACTGGGAGCCGCTCGCCGTTCAGTACGTCGACTACACCCTGTGGCAGCGTGCGCAGCTCGGCGATCTCGATGATGAGGACAGTCGCATCGCCGAGCAGCTGGCCTACTGGGAGGATGCGCTGGCCGGCATGCCCGAGCATCTGCAGCTGCCCACCGATCGGCCCTACCCGCCCGTCGCCGACTACCGCGGCGCCACGCTGACGGTGGACTGGCCGGCCGAGCTGCAGCAGCGGGTCGCCCGGGTGGCCCGCGAGCACAACGCGACCAGCTTCATGGTGCTGCAAGCCGCTCTCGCGGCGCTGCTGTCGGGGCTGAGCGCCAGCAGCGAGGTGGCGGTGGGATTCCCGATCGCCGGGCGCGGCGACGCGGCGCTGGACGAGCTGGTGGGCTTTTTCGTCAACACCCTGGTGCTGCGGGTCGACCTGGCCGGTGACCCCAGCGTCGCCGAGCTGCTGGCCCAGGTGCGCCGGCGCAGCCTGGCCGCCTACGAGCATCAGGACGTGCCTTTCGAGTTGCTGGTGGAGCGGCTCAGGCCGACGCGGAGCCTGACCCATCACCCGCTCGTGCAGGTGATGCTGGCCTGGCAGAACTTCGCCTGGCAGGACACCGACGCCGCCGGGTTGGCGCTGGGCGACCTGCAGGTCACCCCGCTGCCGGTGGACACCCACACCGCCCGCATGGATCTGACGTTCAACCTGGCCGACCGCTGGAGCGAGACCGGTGAACCCGTCGGAATCGGCGGGACGGTCGAGTTCCGCACCGACGTGTTCGACGCGGAGACCATCCGCACCCTGATCGAGCGGTTCGAGCGGGTGTTGGTGGCGATGACTGCGGATCCGCAGCGCCGGTTGTCGTCGATGGACGTGCTCGATTCCGCTGAGCACGTCCGGCTGGACGGGTGGGGCAATCGGGCGGCCCTGACCCAGCCGATGGGCGCGCCGGTGTCGATTCCGGCGGTGTT
>NZ_JBMIOP010000159.1:0-31840 GCF_049197365.1 Mycobacterium sp. THU-M104 | reverse complement strand
TGGTGGCCAGGGGCGGGATCGAACCGCCGACCTTCCGCTTTTCAGGCGGACGCTCGTACCGACTGAGCTACCTGGCCGGAAGGCAAAATGAGTGCCTCGCCGTCTGGCGACCCTGACGGGACTCGAACCCGCGACCTCCGCCGTGACAGGGCGGCGCGCTAACCAACTGCGCCACAGGGCCTTGCTGCTGCTCCGCGTCGCCGCGTTGCCGTACCCCCTACGGGATTCGAACCCGCGCTACCGCCTTGAAAGGGCGGCGTCCTAGGCCGCTAGACGAAGGGGGCCAGAACCGAATCTCTCCGGGGTACCCGCAACATGGTTACGTTGGGAGCCACGCCAGCTTAGGTCACCGTGGCCCCAATCCTCAAACGAGCCGATTTCCGGTACCCAGTATCCTGATTGCTCCGGCCCCTATAGCTCAGTTGGTAGAGCTACGGACTTTTAATCCGCAGGTCCTAGGTTCGAGTCCTAGTGGGGGCACCACGCACGCGGCGGACACGGCCCGCCACCTCGGATGATGCCCGACTCCGGAGTTTCATCCGATGATCACCGGCCGTCGACTGTTGATCCGGCGGCCGTCGCCGGACCGGGCACACAGGACGCGCACATGCCATGGCGGCGCTTAGCGCGATCCGGGCGGACGCCCAACAGATCGGCGAGCTGGGTGCACATCGGCGCATCGGCGTATCGGCGCTGGTGCAGGGTTCGAGAGCGGTGTAGCGGCATCTGGACGCGGCGCGAAGTGCAGTCATCTGCCACGCGACCGCAGCCACGCGGGATGAACCCGTCTAAATTGAAAACGGCTTGGCTATGCTTCCCAAGATGACTATCGATGCGGCCGCCCCGAACGCACCCGTTGCCCTGGTAACGTTGGAAGTCCGTCACCCCGCAGCGGATTCCCTCAGCGAATCATCGAGCGCACAGCTCAAACGGCTGCTCGCCGACCATCTCCCCATCGAGCGCCAGGCCCAAGATATGGCGTGGGGCATGGGCGCCGGCGGAAACCCCCAGCCTGCCGCCGAGCGCTTCAATCGCTACGTCAACCGGGACAACACGCTGGCCGCCTCGATGAAGAACCAGGCCGTGGTCATCGAGACCACCGCCTACTCGAATTTCGAGTCGCTACTCGAGATCATGATGCGGGTCGTCGACGCTCGCTCACAGGTTTCCTCGCTCGTCGGGGTGGAGCGCATCGGCCTGCGCTATGTCCTCGAGATCCGGGTCCCCATGGGCGTGGACGGACGGGTCGAGTGGGCCAACTGGATCGCCGAGCCGCTGCTGGGCCCGCAGCGCATCGCTCCTGGCGGTCTGACGCTGACCGAATGGCAGGGCGCCGCGGTCTACCGCGAGGCGAACCCGGGCAAGTCGATGATCGTGCGCTACGGCCCCGGCGTGGGTCAGGCCCTCGACCAGAACTATCACCTGCGCCGAACCATGCCGCCCCAGCAGGGACCGTTCTTCCTGATGGACATCGACAGCTTCTGGACCCCGACCGGTTCCATTCCCGAATTCGACCGCAACGCGGTGGTGACGACCTTCCAGGACCTCTACGACCCGGCGCGCGCCGTGTTCCAGGAGATGCTCACGAGCCGTCTGAAGGACAACTTGCTGAGCTCATAGGCGCGTCCGGCGCCACCACACCGCGGGGACGACCCGGTGCTCCCGTGCCGCTCCGCAGAAGCGCGATAGAGAAGAATCTCTTTGGCACCGCTGGTCGCCCGCCGTCGGGATTAGCCTGCGATACATGACCGACTTCGCCCGTCGCACGATCGACCTGGCTCGTCGCAACGTCGCCGAGGGAGGTCGCCCGTTCGCGGCCGTGATCGTCAACGACGGCGAAGTGCTCGCCGAAAGCGCCAACCAGACCGCCCAGACCAACGACCCGACCGCCCACGCGGAGATCCTCGCCATCCGGGACGCGTGCCGGAAGCTGGGTACCGAGCACCTGGTCGACAGCACCATCTACATTCTCGCCCACCCGTGCCCGATGCGCCTGGGCTCGCTGTACTACTGCTCACCGCGGGAAGTCGTCTTCCTGACCACCCGCCAGGCCTATGCGCAGTACTACCTCGACGACCGCAAATACTTCGAACTCGCCACGTTCTACGACGAATTCGCGAAGAACTGGGAACACCGGCGACTGCCGATGCGCTATGAACCCCGAGACGCCGCGGTGGATGTCTATCGGCTCTGGAACGAGCGCAACGGCGCCCGGCGCACGTCGACCGTGGTGCCCGGGGGCTGAACAGCCGAGATTGACAGCGCTGCCGGACATGTCGACATTATTTGCATATCAATGCAAATAATGTCATAGAGCCCGATGGGCCGGCAGGACTTGTCCCGCAGAGCGAGGAGAACGAAGCGTGAGCGAACAGCACGGCCATGACGCGCCGCATGCGCATGAACACCGCCACGGCGGCGTCGCACACGTACACGCACACACCACCCACGAGCACGAACACGTCACGCACGAACACCCGCACGCCCACGCCGACGGAACCCGGCACGCCCATCAGCACGCGCATCAGCTCGGGCTCGAAGAGGTTCATCAACACGCCCACGTGTGAGATCCGCCTCCCCCAAAGGCGTTACGACATGTTCGGGCAGTAATGCTTGGGGTTGTCGCGCTCGTCGACCGGCGGCAGATTGCGCGCCGGGGTCTGGACCAACGGCGTGTCGGCCGGGATTCGCCCGTTGGCGCGATCCCATCCGGCGCGGGCCCGGGGGTGCTTGCGGAACCGCCCGGGCACCAGCGCGAAGACCAGGCGCACGGCGTCGCCGAACCGTCGGTGCAGCCATTCGTCGCGCGCCGACCAGGCGTAACCCATCAGCTCGCGCACCGGCGGATCGTAAAGTCCGACGGTCACCCAGACGAAGAACGGCGCCAGCAGTCTGCGCTGGGCACCCCATAGCCAATCCGGAACCCATTGCGCGAAAGGCGGTTTGGGCAACCCGGTCAGGTCAAGCACGGCGCGCGCCGCATAGTTGTTCTCCAATACGTTGCGGCACATGTGATCCCAGTAGACCTGGAATTCCTCCCATGACGCCGGCACCGGCCGCATGCTCATGCCATACATCCGGTACCACTGGACGTGCTCGTCGAAGAGTTGCCGTTTCTGCGCCTCCGTCAGACCGCCGCAGAACCGCTCGGCCACGTGAATCGTGCCGACGAAGAAGGTGGCGTGTGCCCAGTAGAAGACGTCGGGGTTCAACGCGTGGTAGCGGCGGCCCTGTTCGTCGACGCCTTTGATCTCGGCGTGGTAGTCACGCACCTCGGCGCCGGTGACCGGAGCGCGGTCGCCGTCGAAGACCACGCCACCGATCGGGTACAGCGAGCGCAGCAAGCGCGGCCAGCGTTCCCGGAAGAACGTCGAGTGGTCGATGACGGCCGCACCCAACTGCGGGTGCATGTTCTGCATGGACCCCGCCCACGGCCCCTGCAGCATGCCCCGCCAGTCCCCGAAGTACTGCCAGGTGAGCGAATCCGGACCGAGTGGAAGCGGCGGAGACTCGTAACCCAGCGGCGACACCGGGCATCCGGCGGCCATGCCGTCGGATGCGGTCGCGCCGTCGAAGCCGCTCGTCACCGAACATTCTGCGGACGTATCTTGAGTCACTGTTGAAATCCCCGTGGCCCTCGGTAGACTTTGACTACATGCGTTGTCAATTGTCACCTTAGGAGAGATGTGCGGTCCGGTCAACGACGGAGCCGTTGGACCGGCGTCCCCGTGGAGCGTCGTCACGCGCTGCGCCGCGACGACCTCGTTGCCGCCGGTGTGCAGCTGCTGGGCAGCGACCGCGGACCGGCATTGACCGTCCGCGCGGTGTGCCGTGAGGCCGCGCTGACCGAGCGCTATTTCTACGAGAGCTTCTCCGACCGCGACGGATTCGTGCGCGCGGTTTACGACGACGTGTGCACGCGGGCGATGAGCACGCTCGATTCGGCGAAGACGCCTCGTGACGCTGTCGAGCGTTTCGTCGAGCTGATGGTCGACGATCCGGTCCGGGGCCGCGTACTGCTGCTCGCACCGGCGGCGGAGCCCATTCTGACCCGCTCGGGAGCGCAGTGGATGCCCAACTTCATCGACCTGCTGGTCCGCAAGCTGTCCCAGATCGGCGATCCCGTGTTGCAGAAGATGATCGCCACCAGCCTCGTCGGCGGCTTGTCGAGCCTGTTCACCGCCTACCTCAACGGCCAGCTCGGCGCCACCCGAGAACAGTTCATCGACTACTGCGTCAACATGCTGTTCGCCACGGCGGCCCCCTACGTCCCCGCCCCCGGGCCGGGTCATTCGGAGTAACGGGTTTCAACGGCGTCGCACCGGCGAACCAAGTGTCCGGCACGCCGGCGCCCGGATGCCGAACTGTAACCTCCCCGCGCGGGCGCGGAAACTTGATGCTACTGGGGTACACAGATATATTGACCGCTACTAATCGACACAGATAACTGGAGGAGCTATGTCAGCTGAGCTGACCGACCTACAGCTGTTGCGGGAACTCGAGCCAGTAGTCGAGAAGAACCTGAACCGGCACCTGAGCATGCACAAGGACTGGAATCCGCACGACTACATCCCGTGGTCGGACGGCAAAAACTATTACGCGCTCGGCGGCCAGGACTGGCACCCCGAGCAGAGCAAGCTTTCCGACGTCGCCCAGGTGGCGATGGTTCAGAACCTGGTCACCGAGGACAACCTGCCGTCCTATCACCGCGAGATCGCGATGAACTTCAGCATGGACGGGGCGTGGGGGCAATGGGTCAACCGCTGGACCGCCGAGGAGAACAGGCACGGGATCGCGCTGCGTGACTACCTGGTGGTCACGCGGGCGGTCGATCCCGTGGAGCTGGAGAAGCTTCGCATCGAGGTGGTGAACCGCGGCTTCAGCCCGGGGCAGAACCGCCAGGGCGAATACTTCGCCGAAACCCTGACCCACTCCGTCATCTACGTCAGCTTCCAGGAATTGGCCACCCGGATCTCACACCGCAACACCGGCAAGGCCTGCAACGACCCGGTCGCCGACCAGCTGATGGCCAAGATCTCGGCCGACGAGAACCTGCACATGATCTTCTACCGTGACGTCAGCGAGGCGGCGTTCGACCTGGCGCCCAACCAGGCGATGAAGTCACTGCACCTGATCCTGCGGAACTTCCAGATGCCGGGCTTCCAAGTGCCCGAGTTCCGGCGCAAAGCCGTCTTCATCGCCGTCGGCGGGGTCTACGACCCGCGCATCCACCTCGACGATGTCGTGATGCCGATCCTGAAGAAATGGCGCATCTTCGAACGCGAGGACTTCACCGGCAAGGGGGCCGAGCTGCGCGACGACTTGGCCGTGCTGGTCAAGGAACTCGAGCAGGCCTGCGAGAAGTTCGAGGTGTCCAAGCAGCGCCAACTCGACCGCGAAGTACGCACGGGCAAGCGGACCACCGCCCAGGAACTGCATAAGACGGCGGGCAAGCTGGTGATGAGCCGCCGGTAACGACCTTGCGCATCGGACCGATCACGCTCGCCAGCCCGGTGGTGCTGGCCCCGATGGCAGGCGTGACCAACGTCGCATTCCGGACGCTGTGCCGTGAGCTCGAGAAGGAGAAGTCCGGCACGGTCAGCGGACTGTACGTCTGCGAGATGGTGACCGCCCGCGCTCTCGTCGAGCGACACCCGGTCACCATGCACATGACGACCTTCGCCCCGGACGAGTCGCCCCGGTCGCTGCAGGTCTACACCGTCGACCCAGTCACCACGTATGCCGCCGCCAAGATGATCGCCGACGAGGGCTTGGCCGACCACATCGACATGAACTTCGGCTGCCCGGTGCCCAAGGTCACCAAGCGCGGCGGCGGGGCGGCGCTGCCGTACAAGCGGCGGTTGTTCGGGCAGATCGTCGCCGCGGCCGTCCGCGCCGCCGAAGGCACCGACATCCCGGTGACCGTCAAGTTCCGCATCGGCATCGACGACGAACACCACACCCACCTGGACGCCGGCCGCATCGCCGAGGCCGAAGGTGCCGCGGCTGTGGCCCTGCACGCCCGCACGGCGGCACAGCGCTACTCCGGCACTGCCGACTGGGAACAGATCGCCGCGCTCAAGCAGCAGGTGCGCACGATCCCGGTACTCGGCAACGGGGATATCTACGACGCCAGCGACGCGCTGGCGATGATGGCCGCCACCGGCTGCGACGGCGTCGTCATCGGCCGGGGCTGCCTGGGCCGGCCGTGGCTCTTCGCCGAACTCTCGGCCGCATTCACCGGCAGTGCGCAACCCACCCCACCCTCCCTCGGCGAGGTCGCCGACATCGTCCGCCGCCACGGCCGACTGCTGGCCGCCCACTTCGGAGAAGACAAGGGCATGCGCGACATTCGCAAACATGTCGCGTGGTACCTGCACGGCTTCCCCGCCGGATCGGATCTGCGCCGGGCGCTGGCCATGGTCATGACGCTCGACGAACTCGACTCGCTGCTGGACCGGCTGGATGGGACCGTTCCGTTCCCGGAGAAGGCCACCGGCCCGCGGGGCCGGCAAGGGTCACCGGCCCGCGTGGCCCTGCCCGACGGCTGGCTGAACGACCCGGACGACTGCAGCGTCCCGGCGGCAGCGGACGTCATGCACTCCGGCGGCTGAACCCGGGCACGAAATCGCGTCCGGACCCAGAACTCAGTACGATGTGAGCCTTGCGTGCTACGGACGCGCGTTCGGCGTCCGCATCGAAGATTCGGAGGCCGGCAGGACATGGGTGACGGCGGGGCAGACGCCGCTCTCGGCGACCGGCGCGGGTCCGGTCCCGGTGAGAGCCGACACTTTGCACCATGGGAGCGGTTCTCCGACCCGGCGCTGGATCACAGCGCGCACCAATGGCAGCCCGACTCCCCCGCCGCATCCGAAGAATCCTGTGATGCCGCGGAACCCGGCACCACTGAGGAACCGAAGCCAGACGAGCGCGGGCAGGGCGGATCCCACGCCCGTGGCGGGATCACCGTCGCCGACCTGATCGCCCAGTTCGGCGCGCCGCCCACCGCTCGGCCCGGGCGCCACCGCGTGGCCGACACCCCTGCGGAAACGGCAGCCCCGGACCTCGCGCGTGCCGATGCCGCGCCCGAGGTGTCCATCGATCAACAGGACACCGAGGCCATCGCCACACCCGCCTACTGGCTCGAGCTCAGCTCACAGGTCCCCGACCTGGGGATCGCGCCCCCGCCGCACCACGACCCCGAGCAACCGGACCCGACCACCAAGGCGCCGCGCAGGCTGCTGCGCAGGCGCGGCCGCCGGACACCACCCGTCGATGCACACGAACGGCGCGAGCCGACCCCCAGGCCCCGGCGCCGGCCCCTGCTCTATGCCGGCCGCTCGCTGGCGGCACTCCTGGCCGTGCTGTCCCTCGTCACGACCGGCGGGGCGTGGCAGTGGGCGACGTCGAAGAACAACCGGCTCAACACCGTCAGCGCGCTCGACCCGCACTCGCGCGACATCGTCGACCCCGGCGGCCAGTACGGCGATGAAGACTTCCTGATCGTCGGCGTGGATTCGCGCTTGGGGGACAACGCCAACATGGGAGCCGGCGACGCCGACGACGCCGGTGGCGCGCGGTCGGACACCGTCATGCTGGTCAACATTCCGGCGAACCGCAAACGCGTGGTGGTGGTCTCCTTCCCCCGCGACCTGGCGATCACCCCGATCCAGTGCGAGGTCTGGAACCCCGAAACCGGCAAGTACGGCCCCATCTACGACGACAAGACAGGCACGTGGAGTCCACGGGTCGTCTACACCACGACGAAACTGAACTCGACGTTCTCCTTCGGCGGTCCGAAGTGTTTGGTCACAGAAGTCCAGAAGCTGTCGGGCCTGAGCATCAACCGATTCATCGCCGTCGACTTCTCCGGGTTCGCGAAAATGGTCGAGGCACTGGGCGGTGTCGAGGTGTGCACCAGCGCGCCGCTGCACGACTACGAACTGGGCACAGTGCTCAAACACGCAGGACGCCAGGTCATCGACGGCCCGACTGCACTGAACTATGTGCGGGCCCGCCAGGTCACCACCGAGAACAACGGCGACTACGGACGCATAAAACGCCAGCAGTTGTTCCTGTCGTCGCTGCTGCGCTCGCTCATCTCCGAGGACACGTTGCTGGACCTCAACAAACTCAACAACGTCGTCAACCTCTTCATCGGCGACAGTTACGTCGACAACGTCAAGACGAAAGACCTTGTCCAGCTGGGGCAGTCGCTGCAGGGAATCGCCGCCGGGCACATCACCTTCGTCACCGTGCCGACCGGGATAACGGACGAAAACGGTGACGAACCACCACGCACGGCCGACATGCGGGCACTTTTCGACGCCATCATCAACGACGACCCCCTACCCCTGGAGAACGACCACAACGCACAACGACTGGGGGCCTCCTCGGCCTCGGGGTCGGCGACCACACCGACCCCCACGCCAGCCCCGGGCCCGCAGGTGCGGCGCGAACAGGTGACGACGACTTCGCCGCACGAGGTGACGGTGCGCGTGTCCAACGCGACCGCCAAGTCCGGCCTCGCCGCCGCCGCCACCACGCAGCTCAAGCGGGACGGGTTCAACGTGATGACGCCCGACGACTACCCCAGTGCACTGAAGGCCACGACGGTGTTCTTCTCTCCCGGCAACGAACAGGCGGCCGCGACGGTGGCGGCGGCGTTCGCCAATTCCAGGGTGCACCGGGTATCGGGCTACGGCCAGGTCGTCCAGGTCGTGCTCGGTCCGGACTTCAACTCCGTCGCCGATCCGCCGCCCACGGGCTCACCGGTCAGCGTGCAGATCGAACGCAATTCGGGCGACACGCCGATCAAACTTCCCGAAGATCTGACGGTCACCAACGCAGCAGACACCACCTGCGAATAGCCTGATGCGGTGAGCGTCTGCTCGCCGTTTCCCCCGCCAAGAACGTAAGCTTGGCAGATGCGGACCGCCTACCATGAGCAGCTTGCGGGCTTGTCCGACCAGCTCGGCGAGATGTGCGGACTGGCGGGTGTTGCCATGGAGTGCGCCACCCAGGCCCTGCTGCAGGCCGACCTCGTGCTGGCCGAACAGGTGATCTCCGACCACGAGCAGATCGCGGCGATGAGCGCCCGCGCCGAGGAGAGCGCCTTCGTGCTGCTGGCGTTGCAGGCACCGGTGGCGGGCGATCTCAGGTCGATCGTGAGCGCCATCCAGATGGTCGCCGACATCGACCGGATGGGCGCGCTGGCCCTGCACGTCGCCAAGATCGCCCGCCGGCGGCATCCACAGCACGCACTGCCGGAGGAGGTCAACGGATACTTCGCCGAAATGGGACGGCTCGCAGTTGATTTGGGCAACAGCGCCCAAGAGGTGGTACTGTCCCGCGATCCGGACAAAGCCGCCCGCATCCGTGAAGAAGACGACGCCATGGACGATCTGCACCGCCACCTGTTCTCGGTGCTGATGGACCGCAAATGGAAGTACGGTGTGGCCGCGGCCGTCGACGTGACGTTGCTGGGCAGGTTCTACGAGCGTTTTGCCGACCACGCGGTCGAGGTGGCGCGGCGCGTCATCTTCCAGGCGACCGGCAGCCTCCCCGACGAGGAACCGAAAGCCTCCTCCGACTAGACCTCAGCCGAAGCGTCCGGAGATGTAGTCCTCGGTGGCCTTCTCGCTCGGGTTGGAGAAAATCTTTTCCGTGGCGTCGATCTCGACGAGCCGGCCGGGCTGGCCGGTGGCTTCCAGATTGAAGAACGCCGTCTGGTCGCTGACCCGGGCGGCCTGCTGCATGTTGTGGGTGACGATGACGATCGTGTAGTCCTGCTTCAACCCACCGATCAGGTCTTCGACGGCCATCGTCGAGATCGGGTCCAGCGCCGAACAAGGCTCGTCCATCAGCAACACGTCAGGCTGCACGGCGATGGCGCGCGCGATGCACAGGCGCTGCTGCTGGCCGCCGGACAGTCCACCGCCGGGCGTGTCCAGCCGGTCCTTGACCTCGTCCCACAGGTTCGCGCCGCGCAGCGAGTGTTCGGCCACTTCGTCGAGCACCTTGCGGTTGCGGACACCTTGCAGCTTCAGGCCCGCCACAACGTTGTTGCGAATCGACATGGCAGGGAAAGGATTCGGGCGCTGGAACACCATCCCGATCGCCCGGCGCACGCCGACCGGGTCGACACCCGGGCCGTAGATGTCCTCGTCGTCGAGCAGCACCTCGCCCTCGACACGGCCACCGGGAACCACTTCGTGCATCCGGTTCAGTGCGCGCAGCACGGTCGTCTTGCCGCAGCCGGACGGGCCGATGAACGCCGTCACGCTGCGGGGCAGAACCGACAGCGTCACATCCGCGACGGCCTGAAACGACCCGTAATAGATATCGACGCTCTTGAGGTCCAATCGCTTGGCCACCTAGTGCTCCTGCCTTGACTTTCCGGGGGCGAACATTTTCGAGATCACCCTGGCCCCGACGTTGATGACGGCGATCACCAGGATGAGGGTCAGGGCGGCACCCCACAACCGATCGGTGGGCACCGGGTCGACGCCCGCGCCCGCCGACGCCTGTTTGTAGATCATGCCCGGAAGCGACCCGATGAACCCATGGAAGATGTCCAGTCCCATCGACTGCGAATAGCCGACCAGGACCAGCAACGGGGCCGTCTCCCCCAGCACTCTGGCCACCGCGAGCATGATGCCCGTGATGATGCCGGACAGCCCGGTGGGAATCACAATCCGGGCGATGGTCTTCCACTTCGGGATGCCCAGCGCGTAGCCGGCCTCGCGCAGATCCACCGGCACGATGCGCAGCATCTCCTCGGTGGCACGCACGATTACCGGCAGCATCAGCAGCACCAGTGCCAGCGACACCGCGAACTCGGAGCGGGAAATGCCGAACGTCACCACCCCCAACGTGTAGATGAACAACGCTGCCACGATCGAGGGCACCCCGGACAGGATGTCCACCATGAACGACGCCACCCTGCCCAGTGCCGTACCGCCCCCGTACTCGACCAGGTAGATCGCCACCATGATGCTGATCGGAACGGAGATGACCACGCATACCAGTCCCTGCAACAGCGTGCCGAGTATCGCCTGGTAGGCGCCGCCCCCGTCCACGAATTCCTTCATACCCGCCTGCGAATGCGTCCACCACGCGGGCGACGCAATCGCCCGATACCCCTTGGAGATCACCGAGAAAAGTACGTAGACCAGTGGCGCCAGGGCTATGACCATCGACGCCGTCACGAACGCGGTGGCGAGGTTGTTCACGACTCGACGACGTGGACCGAGGCCGGGGAACGTCCGGGCCTTGAGCGGTCGGTCCAGGATCGAGGTCATCGGCCGCTTCTTCTGCGCCCGATTCCCGCGACCGCGCCGCGCGCGAGGGCGACGATCAGGAAGGTGATCCCGAAGAGGACGAGCCCGGCGGCGATATAGGCACCAGCCCGGTACGGGTCATCGAGATCCGACGCGGCACCGGCGATCTTGGTCGCGAAGGTGGAGCCGCCATCGAACAATGACCAGCTGAACACGGTCCGGGTTGCCCGCAGGATGACCAACAGCGCCATCGTCTCACCAAGGGCACGACCCAGGCCCAGCATCGCGCCGCTGACATAGCCGGACCGCCCGAACGGCAGTACGGTCGTCCTGACCACTTCCCAGCGGGTGGCGCCCAGCGCCAGCGCGGCCTCGATCTGGTCGAAGGGCGTCTGGACGAATACCTCGCGGGTGACCGCGGTGGTGATCGGCAGGATCATCACCGCCAGCACGAGGCCGCCGGTCAAGACGGTGCCGCCCGCGGTCACCGAGGTGTTCCCGTCGGCGAAGAGAAAGCACCAGCCCAAGGCGTGATTCAGCCAGGACGCGATGGGCCGCACGTGCGGCGCCAGCACATGCAGACCCCACACGCCATAGATCACCGACGGCACCGCGGCCAGCAGATCGACCGCATACGCCAACGGGCCGGCAATCGGGCGCGGGGCGTACTGCGTGATGAACAACGCCACGCCAAGGGCGACGGGCATGGCAATCACCAGCGCGAACAGCGACACGAAGATGGTGACCTGCAACAGGCCGAGTATCCCGAAGTGCATCGCCGAGGTGTCGGTCATGACCCAGGGGCCGCCGTAGGTGAAGAAGTTCTCCTGGTCGCGCTTGAGCGCCGGGACGGCGCGCATCAGCAAAAAACCGCCGATCGCGACGATCAGCACGACCACCAACGCGCCCGAAGCCTGCGCGAGCCGGCGAAACACCCTGTCCCCGAACCGCGGTTGCCCCTGGCCCCATGGGCTGATCGGCACCATCGGGGCCTCGGGGAAGGGCGCGGCCACAACCGCGCCCGAACCCGCGTCGGCCGGGTTCGGATTCGTCACTGTGATCCCGTCACAGTCGCGTTGTCGCTCCTTGCACCCAATTGACCACTGCACGGCATTGATCGCGGTGACCATTCGTTCCTTGACTCTATCGGGCAGCGGAACACAGCCGGCAGATGTCAGAGCTGTCTGCGCATTGTTGGCGGCCCCGGCTCACCGATCTCGCCTTCTGAGCCATCGCGGGCTCATCCGGGCGGTCCTGAACCGCGCCGACCGTGTTCCAGCGCAGCGTGCTGAGCCCAAGCGAAAATATGCGCTTGCGCGGGCTGCGGAACCGTCTACGCGGTGAATCTGCCATGAACACTCGACCACCACGCCAGTGCTGCCTGCGATTTCGCTCAACTGGCGGTGCGCGGGACCGCGTATGCGGTGTCGATGCTGTACCGGGTGAAGCCCAGGCGTTCATAGGTCCGCACTGCGGCGACGTTGTCCGCCTCCACGTACAGCATCGCTGTCGGGTCGGCCGAGCCGGCCAGCCGGCGCGCCAGCGACTCGATGCCGATCGCCGTCAGGACCTGTCCGATGCCGCGGCGCTGCGCGGACGGGTCGACACCGAGCACGTAGACCTCACCCAGACCCGGTTGGTCTTCATGCACCTTGGTCCAGTGGAAGCCCACCAAACGGCCGGTCTCGTCGCCGGTCGAGTCGCGGAACGCCAGGAACAGTCCCGCCGGGTCGAACCAGGGTTCGGCACGCCGCTCCGCGAGGTCGGCCGCGGTCCATCCACCCTGTTCGGGATGTTCGGCGAACGCGGCGTTGTTGACGCGCAACAGTTCGGCGTCGTCGCCCGGACCCGCGTAGGTACGGATCCGCGTCCCGCCGGCGGGTTTCACCGGGGGGGTGTCGAGCAGTGAGCGGCGCATCTGAACGAGTTCACGCACGGCTACCAGGTTCAGCGCAGACGCCGTCGCCCGAGCCGCCTCCAGGGTGCCGTGCGCCCAGAAACGGTTGCGGCCGTGGGACTTTGCCATCGCCGCCCGACTCATTGCCGCGCCGATACCGCCTCGGCGGGCCTGCGGGTGGACCACGAGTTCGGCCATCCCGACGTCGCCCTCGCGTGGCGGGCTGAGGTTGAGGTAGCCGAGGATCGCGTTGTCCGACGATTCGGAAACCAGCAGGTGGTCGGTGCGGTCGCGCCCGAGCTCGCGCAGCACCTGTTCGCCGACAGGCGCGACGCCGTCGAACTCGGTTGCCGCCGCAACTAATTGGCGCACTTGCCGCTGCTCGTCGGCGGTCAGCACAAAGCGCCAGCCCGAGGGGTTCACGGACTTCGCGCGGGGTCGCCCAGCGGGCCTGGCAGCTCCCCGGCCTGGGGCCCGGCATCCCCGGAGCCGTCGGATTCGGCCACGGGTGACCGGCCGCGCGAGGGCCGCACGGCCTTGTAGCCGACGTTACGGACCGTGCCGATCAGCGCCTCGTGTTCGGGACCGAGCTTGGCACGCAACCGACGCACGTGCACGTCGACGGTGCGTGTACCGCCGAAGAAGTCGTAGCCCCACACTTCGTGCAGCAGCTGCGCACGGGTGAATACCCTGCCGGCGTGTTGGGCCAGATACTTGAGCAACTCGAATTCTTTGTACGTGAGGTCGAGCGGTCGGCCGCGCAGCCGCGCGGTGTAGGTGCCTTCATCGATCACCAGTTCGCCGAGGTTCACCTTGCCCGCGCCCTCCTGCTCGGCCAGGCCGGCGCGGCGCCCGACCACCAGCCGAAGCCTGGCGTCGATTTCGGCCGGGCCCGTGCTGGGTAGCAGGATCTCGTCGAGCCCCCAGTCCGCGCTGACCGCCACCAGGCCACCTTCGGTGACCACGGCCACGATCGGGGTCGATCGGCCGGCCGTGTTCAAGAGGCGGCAAAGACCACGCGCCGCCGACAGGTCGGTGCGCGCGTCGACCAAAACGGCGTCCGCCATTCCGGCATCCAGCAGGGAGGACGGTTGCGGCGGGGCCGTCCGCACGATGTGGGAAAGCAGCGACAACGACGGCAGGACGGGGTCGGGGTGCAGTTCCGAGGTCAGCAGTAGTAGCTCCAACAAGCCCCTCCAGCCCATGGGAAATGCATTCCCCAATGCGGGACGCAACGTCGCGTTAGTTTCCAGGTCATCCAACGATAACGTGCCACCTGATAATCGGCCCCGGAACCAGGGACCCCGGAGCGACTGTGACCAAGCGCTCGCGACGGTGTGAGGTGCCGGGCAGACGTACCTCGCGGCAAACGCGGCGCCGGCTCGGCAACAATATGCGGGTGCGCAAGGTTCTGACCGTTCTGACCGCTGCGGTGATCGCGGTGGCCGTAGGCGCCGTCGGCGTCGACTACGCAACGAGCATCTACGCCGAGTACCGGCTGTCGACGACCGTGCGCAAGGTGGCCAAGCTGGGCTCGGACCCGTTCGTGGCCATCCTGGCCTTCCCGTTCATCCCCCAGGCGATGCGCCGGCATTACAACGAGCTTGAAATCAAGGCCAACGCGGTCGATCACGCGATGACCGGCAAGGCCACCCTCGAGGCCACCATGCACTCGATCGACCTGATCTACGCGTCGTGGCTGATCAGGCCCCAGGCGAAGCTCCCGGTGGGCGAGCTGGAAAGCCGCATCATCATCGACTCCGTGCACCTGGGCCGCTACCTGGGCATCAGCGACCTGATGGTCGACGCACCGCCACGGGAAACCAACGATGCGACCGGTGGGACCACCGAGTCCGGCATCTCCGGCAGCCACGGCCTGGTGTTCACCGGCACGCCGAAATCGGCCGGCTTCGATCGCCGGGTCAGCGTCTCGGTCGATCTGTCCATGGCGCCCGACGACCAGGCGACCCTGGTGTTCACTCCCACCGGGGTTCTCACCGGACCCGACACCGCGAATCAACCGGTCCCGGGTGGCAAGCGCGAGGCGGTGCTGCACGCGTTCAGCACCACCCTGCCAGGCCAGCGGCTGCCGTTCGGCGTGGCACCGCACACCGTCGGGGCACGTGGTTCAGACGTCATCATCGAAGGCATCAGCTACGGAGTGACCGTCACCCTGGACGATTTCAGGCAATCGTGAGCCGGCACCTGTGACCCACGCCGATCCGCGCCCGTCCCGCAGGGGGCCGACGGTCGTGCACTTCAGCGCCCCGGGGTGCGGACCAGACGATAGGGTTCGCCGGCTGATCGGCCAGGAACCGCTGCCGGTTTGACGACCATGCCGTTGGGTGAGCTCATCGGCGTGTCAGCCCGCCTCGAGCCCATGCTCACCAGGCGTCGCGCAGTCGATCTGTGCCGCATCGCCGGCTGTTGCTGTTGCTTTAGCTGCTGAGTTGCCGCGCTTTCGGGCGCACCCCGCAACAACCGCGAAGTGGCCGCATCGAGTGTGAACTGACGGCTTTCACTGTGAACACAGGGCACGGCTCCTCGGCGTGTCGCCGCCCGGGATTCACACCCGATGCGGGGGCGCCGCGGGAGGGGCCGCGGCGCGCGTCGTCGCCGAATAGACTGGTGCGCGTGGTGCTGTTCTTCGAGATCGTGTTGGTGCTGACGGTCGTGGTCATCTCCTGGTTCGCGCTGTACACGCTGTACCGACTGATCACCGATGAGTCGTGAGCTCCTCTGACGACAACGCCGACGGACCGGAAGGTGCGGCCTCCGGCGACCGTGCCATGGCTGCCGCTGCCGAACGTGCCAAGGTGACGGCGGCGCGCAACATCCCGGCGTTCGACGACCTGCCGCTGCCGACCGACACCGCGAACCTTCGCGAAGGCGCGAACCTCAACGACGCACTGCTGGCGCTGCTTCCGCTGGTCGGTGTGTGGCGCGGGGAAGGCGAAGGCCGCGCACATGACGGGGACTACCGGTTCGGCCAGCAGATCGTGGTCTCACACGACGGCGGCGACTACCTGAATTGGGAGGCGCGGTCCTGGCGGCTCAGCGCAACGGGCGGCTACCAGAAACCCGGGCTGCGCGAGACGGGTTTCTGGCGTTTCGTCGACGACCCCGACGACCCCAGCGAGTCGCAGGCCATCGAGCTGCTGCTGGCTCACTCCGTCGGATACGTCGAGTTGTTCTACGGACGGCCACGCAACCAGTCCTCGTGGGAACTTGCGACGGATGCCCTGGCACGCAGTCGGTCCGGGGTGCTCGTCGGTGGCGCCAAGCGCCTCTACGGCATCGTCGAAGGAGGCGACCTGGCCTACGTCGAGGAACGAGTGGATGCCGACGGCGGACTGGTGCCGCATCTGTCGGCGCGCCTGTCTCGGTTTGCCGGATAGCGCCACGCCGGGGTCCTTGAGGGGATCACATCCGGTCCAGACATGGAGCGGCCCCCGAGTAATGCTCCTGGCCGGACAAGACCGGGCACTCGGGGGCCGGGTGACTGCGGGGGATTCGCCAGCGCGCATTGGCCGCCGGCTCTTCTCTGCCGAGCCGATGCTGCTAGCGCGCAGCCACCTCACATGTCCATGAAGCTATCAATTTGGCGGACCACCTCCTTTCTTGTGTATCGCCGACCGTACCTGCAAATCGACGATCCAACAACAGAATTCACTTCTCAGCGATCGCTGGCGACAGCCGCGTCGACAAGGCCCGCGAATTCTGTGGTCATCGCTGACCGCGGTAGCGGGCGGCCGTCGAGAGTGTGCACGCGGGCGGCCAGGGTCATGCTCGAAACCAACCAAACCCCTTGGGCCGCAAACAGATCTGCGATGCGCAAGGCGCGGTAGTCGCAGTCGTACCCCTTGGACCGGGCCACCTCGAAGAGTGCTTGCTGGGTGGTGCCGCGCAGGATCGGGTACCACGGCGGCGGTGTGAGCAGGCAGGGGGTCTCCGCACCGGACTGCGTGGCGATGACCACAGTTGAACGCGGGCCTTCCAGTACGTAGCCCTCGGAGCTGACGAACACGACGTCACCGGCACCCTGCCGCGCGGCGTGGCGCAGCGCAGCCATGTTGACCGCGTAGGACAGCGTCTTGGCCCCGGCCAGCAGCCAGGGCATCGTGTCGATACCGAGGGCGGGTAATCCGCGCGCCAGCGTGATCGCCGCCACGCCGTCGCGCCGAACGGCCGCGACTCGCGCCGGGACGCTGTTGACCATCACGTAGGCGGTGGGCGCCGAGCCGCTCTCGCGCCCGCGGCTGTAGATCAAGCGCAATGCACCCTCGTCGTCGGTGTCCGCCATCCACCGGCGCGTGGCCGCGTCGATCGCGCTCCGCCAGCTCGCGAGGTCCGGCGGCGGCAAGTCCAGCATCTTGGCCGACTGCGTCAGCCGCTGGAGATGCGACGCGACCAGACAGGCTCGGCCGTCGCGGATCAACAGTGTCTCGAAGGCGCCGTCGCCGCGGACCGCCGCGAGCTCGTCGGCGTACAGCAGCGGCGTCCCGGACGGATGGATGTTGCCGTCCAGTGTGACGACGACACCCGCCTGGCCTGTCATGAAGCAGCAGCCTAGCGACGATGACACGACTGGCGAAGCCGGGCGCAGCGGGGACGTCCCTCGATAATCCCACCCGGGGTGGGGTGGTCCATGGGAGGACTAACATCGATTCTCGAGGATTTCCGAAAGCATCCGCTCGGCGGACACGTCGCCGGGCGTCTCCGCCCGAAAGGGGATCAGCGGGGCCGATGGGAGCCAGGGACGACGAGTTGACGTCGAAGAAGCGCGAAGCGCTGAACCGCCTCAAGACCGTACGAGGACATCTCGATGGGATCATCCGGATGCTGGAGTCAGACGCCTACTGCGTGGACGTGATGAAACAGATCTCGGCCGTCCAGTCGTCGTTGGAGCGCACAAACCGCGTGATGCTGCACAACCACTTGGAGACCTGCTTCTCGGCCGCGGTGCGCGACGAGCGCGGGCCGGCGGCCATCGAGGAACTGATCGACGCGCTGAAGTTCACGCCGGCGCTCACCGGTCCGCAGCCCCATCTCAACGGCGCTGCGGTCGGTGAACCGACCGACGATGGGCCGCTCCCTGCGGCGAGCACGGTATGACGTTGCTGTTCGTCCGTCACGCCATTACACCGACCGCGTCCGTAGAGTTGACCTCGACTGCGCCGGCGGCGAAGCAGCGCGAGGCGATGAGAAGGAGCGGCGCACATGACTGCAGTCCCCGCACCCGACACCGGGCCCGACACAGGTGCCATCTGGCATTACGGTGATCCGCTGGGCGAGCAGCGCGCGGCGGCAAACGACGCGGTCCTGGTGGATCGCTCGCACCGGGCCGTGCTCGTCCTGACCGGGGGTGACCGGCAGAGTTGGCTGCACAACATCTCCACCCAGCACATCAGCAACCTTCCCGAGGGTGCCAGCACACAGAATCTCAGCCTGGACGGTCAGGGCCGCGTCGAAGACCACTGGATTCAGACCGAATCGGGCGGCGCGACCTACCTCGACACCGAGCCGTGGCGGGGCGAACCGCTGCTGGGATACCTGCGCAAGATGGTGTTCTGGTCCGACGTCTCGCCGGGCAACGCAGACATGGCGGTGCTGTCGCTGCTCGGGCCCCGGCTCGCAGACGCGGTCGTGCTCGACGCCCTGGGACTGGATGCTTTGCCCGCCGAGATGGCCGCCGCGCCGCTCGCCGGCGGAGGATTCGTGCGACGGATGCCCGACGGCGCCGGCGGGGCACTGGAACTGGACCTGCTGGTCCCGCGAGGTCAGTCAACCGAGTGGAAAGACCGCCTGGCCCGGGCGGGCGTGCGCGCGGCCGGGGTGTGGGCCTACGAAGCCCACCGGGTCACGGCGCTGCGGCCCCGACTCGGGGTCGACACCGACGAGCGCACCATCCCCCACGAGGTGGGCTGGATCGGCGGGCCCGGCGAGGGTGCCGTCCACCTGGACAAGGGCTGCTATCGCGGGCAGGAAACCGTTGCGCGGGTCCACAACCTTGGCAAACCGCCCCGGATGCTGGTGTTACTACACCTCGACGGCTCGGTGGACCGGCCCGCGACCGCCGACGCGGTGCTGGCCGGCGGTCGCGCCGTCGGCCGCCTCGGCACCGTGGTCGAGCACGTGGATCTCGGGCCGGTAGCGCTGGCACTGCTCAAGCGCGGGCTGCCGGTGGACGTCGAATTGGCGACCGGACCGGAGGCCAGGGTTGCTGCGTCGATCGATGCCGATTCTCTTCCGGTCCCAGAGCAGATCGGTGCGGGACGGCTGGCCGTTGAACGATTGCGGGGCGGTGCGCGATGATGATCTTCGACGTCCGCCACCGCGGGCGGGGGCGCTGACGCCCTACCAGTGGGCACGGTAAACTGTCGGCAGGACAATAACGACACCAGAGATCGGAGCCGCCTACTTGTTAGGCCGCTCCGTTATTGCGCGAGGGGGTTCCCCCATGGGCCGCGGCCGGGCTAAGGCAAAGCAGACCAAGGTTGCTCGAGAACTGAAGTACAGCTCCCCGCAGACCGACTTCCAGCGGCTTCAGCGCGAGTTGTCGGGAACGGAAGCTGACGAGATCGACGACTCGACCGATCTGGACGGCGGCCCCGACAACTCGTGGGACGTCGAGGACGACTGGCGCCGCTAGAACTCGCAGATATCCGTGCCGATTCACTCCGTATCGGCACGGTTTCCTTTCGTTGAAGCGTTGTCAGAATCTCGGGTGTTGCCCGACGAGCTTTGCCCGCGGGCCTTTCTTGCCCTTGCACACGGTGCCCAGGACCCAGCAGTCCAGGTGCCGCGCGGTCAGTATGGCCAGGGCACGGTCGGTGTCTTCTGCGGCCACGATGGCGATCATACCGACGCCCATGTTGAACGTCTTCTCCATCTCCTCACGGTCGACGCGGCCACGCTGGGCGACCATCGCAAACACCGGCGCGGGTGTCCACGTACCCCGGTCGACCTCGGCGACCAGTCCACGGGGGATGACCCGCTGCAGGTTACCGGCCAGCCCGCCACCGGTGACGTGGCAGAACGTGCGGACTTGGGTTTCGGCGGCCAGGGCAAGGCAGTCCCTGGCGTAGATCAGGGTGGGCTCCAACAGCTCTTCGCCCAGGGTGCGGCCGAACTCCTCCACGTGACCGCCGAGCGGCATCCGATCGATCTCGAGCAGCACCGTGCGGGCCAGCGAGTAACCGTTGGAGTGTAAGCCGGAAGATCCCAGGGCGATGATCACGTCACCGGGTTTGACCCGGTCGGGACCCAACACGTCGTCGGCCTCGACCACGCCGACGCCGGTGGCCGAGATGTCGTAGTGGTCGGGCTCCATGAGGCCGGGATGCTCGGCCGTCTCCCCTCCCAGCAGCGCGCAACCGGCGCGCACACACCCTTCGGCGATACCGCTGACGATCGCGGCCAGTCGTTCCGGCACGGTCCGGCCGACCGCGATGTAGTCCTGCAGGAACAGTGGCTCGGCGCCGCACACCACCAGGTCGTCGACCACCATCGCGACCAGATCGAGTCCGACCGTGTCGTGCTTGTCCATCGCCTGGGCGACCGCCAGCTTGGTCCCGACACCGTCGGTGGACGCCGCCAGGACAGGTTCGCGGTAGTCGCCCCGCAGGGCGAACAACCCGGCGAAACCGCCCAGCCCGCCGCGTACCTCCGGCCTGGTCGCCTTGGTCGCCAGCGGCTTGAACAAATCCACGGCGCGGTCACCGGCCTCGATGTCCACGCCGGCCGACGCGTAGGTGATGCCCTGACCGCCCGGTTGGTTGCCGGGACTTTTTCGGGGATCCGTCATCGCGGTAAAGGGTACCGGGCGGCAGCGTCCGCCGGTATCGAACATCGTCGAAGCGGCGGCGGGCTACCAGCTCATCAGCGGCCGATCGACACGTCCCCGGCGGCGGTGCCATCCAGCTCGGCACCGCGCGCGGCGTTGGCCAGCATGTGTTCGACCACGTTCTTACCCAGCACCGTCTCGCCCGGCAGCTCTATCGGGTATTCGCCATTGAAGCAGGCTGTGCACAATCGCGAGGCAGGCTGCTCGGAGGCGGCGACCAGGCCACGCAGCGAGACGTAGCCCAACGTATCGGCGCCGATCCCGTGCCGCACCGCCTCGAGCATCTCGTCTTCATCTTCGACGGCGTTGGCGATCAACTCCGCCGGCGACGGAAAATCGATGCCGTAGAAGCAGGGCCATTTCACCGGCGGCGAGGCAATGCGAACGTGCACCTCGACCGCACCGGCCTCGCGCAACATCCGCAACAAGGCGCGCTGGGTGTTGCCCCGCACGATCGAGTCGTCGACGACGATGAGCCGCTTGCCGCGGATCACCTCGCGAAGTGGGTTGAGCTTGAGCCGGATGCCGAGCTGACGGATGGTCTGCGAGGGCTGGATGAAGGTGCGCCCGACATACGCGTTCTTCATCAGACCCTGCCCGTAGGGAATGCCGGATTCCTGGGCGTACCCGACGGCGGCGGGGGTTCCCGACTCCGGCACCCCGATCACCAGGTCAGCGTCAACCGGGGATTCCTGGGCAAGCCGACGACCGATATCCACCCGGGCGGCGTGCACTGTCCGCCCGGCGATCGTGCTGTCCGGCCGGGCCAGGTAGACGTATTCGAAGACGCAGCCCTTGGGTGTGGGGTTGGCGAAGCGCGTGGAGCGCACCCCGTCGGCGTCGATGGCCAGCAGTTCGCCCGGTTCGATGTCGCGGACGAACGAGGCACCGACGATGTCGAGTGCAGCTGTCTCGGAGGCCACCACCCAGCCGCGGTCCAGCCGTCCGAGCGAAAGCGGACGCACCCCGTGCGGGTCGCGGCAGGCATAGAGGGTGTTCTCGTCCATGAACGTCAGGCAGAACGCGCCGCGCACCGTCGGCAGCAATTGCAGCGCCGCCTGTTCCAGAGTGGAATCGGCCGCGCCGTGCGCCAGCAGCGCGCCCAGGATGTCGGAGTCCGTCGTCGCCGGGGCGGGGGCGCGGCGGGCGATCAGGCCCGCGCCGCGGGCCCGTGCCGCAAGTTCGGCGGTGTTCACCAGATTCCCGTTGTGCCCCAGAGCAACTCCCGTGCCAGCCGCGGTGTTGCGGAAGACCGGCTGGGCGTTTTCCCAGGTGGTGTCCCCGGTGGTGGAGTAGCGGCAGTGCCCGATGGCCACGTGGCCGTGCATTGCCGCCAGGGTCTGTTCGTCGAAGACCTGGCTGACCAGGCCGAGATCCTTGAAGACGATCACCTGAGATCCGTCGGCGACCGCGATGCCCGCGGCTTCCTGACCGCGATGTTGCAACGCATACAGGCCGTAGTAGGTGAGTTTTGCCACCTCTTCGCCCGGGGCCCACACGCCGAATACACCGCACTCTTCACGGGGCGAGCTGAAGTCCTGCTCGAGTGCATCTGTTCCAGCGACGGTCACGGTTCTGCGGCTCCCGGGGAACGGTGGGTGGCGTCTCGAAGTCTACGACCACACTGCATCGATGCCGAATCGGACAGCGCGTGTCGAGCGCCGAAAACTCCTCGCCACAACCATAAATCTGCAGTTCAGAGTTGTCGTCAGCGGACGTCGACCAAGGGAAACCAGTGCTCGATCTCACTCGCCCGCGACCCCGACGCGGTCAACGTCCCGGCAGCCTTCGCCTGTTCGAGCCGAAGCAACCCGGTGACAAGCAAAAGCCACGTCCGCGGGTCGGTTTCCACGACGTTGGGCGGCGTGCCGCGAGTGTGCCGCGGCCCGGACACGCACTGCACCGCGACCCACGGCGGGATCCGGACCTCGACGCTGGAACCGGGCGCCACGGCGGCCAGGGTGCGCGCGCTGAGGCGCACCGCCGCCGCCAGCGCATCCCGGGCGGGCGTCGGATGCGATTCGTCGCGCAACCAGTCCGCGACGGCCAGCACCGCGGCCCGGGTGGCGGCCGGATCGGCTTTGTCACGGGCGGGCATATCTCAGGGTCTCAGAATTCGACGCTGCCGACCGCAGTTGCACGCGGTGCCGTGCACCGCAGCCGCGGCGACGGCTCACCTCGGTCAGCGCGGCTGGCTTCCAGCCGGCGGCGGTTTCTGTATCACCACCACCGTGGGTTTGCGCTCTTCCTGTGCCGGGCCGGCGGCACCGGTATTGCGGCCACCGGCACTGCCGGCCCCGCCCATACCGCGAGCTGCCAAACTCGCCAGCGCCATCCCGCTCAGCAGGCCCGTGGCGTCACTGTCCACGACGCTCGGGTCCGCACCCGATCCGGCGCTGGGCAGCGCCTGGACAGCAAGCTGGATCTCCGGGGCGGCCGTGGTCCAGCTGTGCGGCACCGACAGCGTCCCGACCAGTGACGCGCGGCCGACGCCCGCGGTCACAGGTGCGGCTTGCCCACCGGGTCCCCGGTCGGGGCCGGGCTCGGCAGCAGTCGCTCCGACTGTGCCCCCTTGCGTCGGCTGCAACCCGCCGCCATCCCCATAAAGGCCGCCGGGCCAGGGCCTGGCGGTGTTCGTGATCGACAGGGCGAGGCTGCCGGTCCCGACGGCCGCGATGTAGAAAGCCACAAGGTCCAGTTCCCCTATCGGGGTTGGGATCACCTGGGCAGGGTTCGCGAGCTGCGGGCCAAGGCTCGATACGATACCCAAGAGTCCCGACGTGAACGGATCGGCGGGCGTGGACGGCGTGGGCACGCGGCCCGCGAGGGCACCGGAGGACAGCTGCGCCAGCATCGTCTGTGCGTTCGTCGCGGCGCCCGCTCGGGTGACCACCGCGGCTTGCGCCGCCGGATCGGCGTTTGGCGTGGGTTGGGTGAACGGCGTCAGTCTCGACGAAGCCGCTGAGGCCGCCTCGTAGCTGTACATCGCGGCGGCGTCTTGCGCCCACATCTCGGCATACTCGGCCTGGGTTGCCGCGATCGCCGCGCTGTTCTGCCCCAAGATGTTGGTCGCGACCAGCGACATCAACCTGCTGCGGTTGGCCGCGATCAGCGGGGGTGGCACCGTCATCGCGAAGGCGGTCTCAAACGCCGCCGCCGCCGTCCTGGCCTGGGTGGCGGTCTGCTCGGCCAGAGCCGCGGTGGTGGCCAGCCACCCCGCATACGGTGCGGCGGCGACGGCCATCGCCGCTGACCGAATTGACCTCCGGCGGCAGATTCCCGAAATCCATTGCGTGAAAGCTCCTTAGCTGGGAGCAATCCTATCAACGGCCTGAACGGCTGCACAGGAGTCGAAAGCGGCCGAGATAACGGCCACGAACCTGTGGAGAATCAGCACGACCTGCGCGCTCGTTTCCTGGTCAGCCTGGGTTAACGCGGTGAACCGTGCCAGCATCAACGCCGGCACGGCAACAGCGGTCGCGGGAACCACCCGGCCGTCGGGCCCTGGGAAGCGTCAGGTCGCCGACGCTCGCAGCGTTTGCTGTTGGTTCCGATGCAATTCCGTTGTCGCCATCGTGTTGCGCGGCCAATTCCGCCCGGCGATGCCGCCCGGTCTGCCGCAGCCGCGCCGATGGCGGCCACCGCACCGGCTGCCACGGGGAAGCCGTTCACGCATCGCTGTTCGCCGCTGCCGCTCCGCCGAAGAATCGCGGCAACACCGAGGCGGACGTTTCGCGCAGTTCGGCCAACGACACCGTGAACAGACCCTGAAACTCCAGCGCGTCTGACCCCTGGTCCACGACCCCGATGCGGACGACAGGCAAGCCCCGCGCCTCACACATCGAACGGAAGCGGCTCTCCTCGGTGCGGGGGACCGCCACCAGAGCCCGGCCCGCCGACTCGGAGAACAGCATCACGAAAGGATCGGAATCTTCGGGAAGTACTATGCGACAACCATTTTCACCCGCGAGCGCCGCCTCCACGACGGCCTGGGCCAGGCCGCCCTCGGACAGGTCGTGCGCCGCCGACAGCAGCCCGTCGCGCGACCCCGACCGCAACACCTCGGCCAGTAACTTCTCCCGCGCCAGGTCCACCGCCGGTGGCAGCCCGCCGAGATGCCCTCCGGTCACCTCCGCCCAGACAGACCCGTCGAACTCGTCGCGCGTGTCGCCCAGCAGCATCAGGGTCTCCCCCGGCTCGACACCCAGCCCGGTGGGGATGCGCCGGCCCACGTCATCGATCACACCGAGCACCCCGATGACCGGCGTCGGGAGAATCGCCACGGAACCGGTCTGGTTGTAGAAGCTGACGTTGCCGCCGGTCACCGGAATACCGAGGGCGGCGCAGCCGTCGGCCAGACCTCGCACCGCCTGCGCGAACTGCCACATCACTCCGGGGTCCTCGGGAGACCCGAAGTTGAGGCAATTGGTCACCGCGACCGGCGTGGCGCCGGTCACCGCAACATTGCGGTACGCCTCGGCCAGCGCCAGTTGGGCTCCGGCGTAGGGATCCAGCAGCGTGTAACGCCCCGAAGCATCGGTCGAGACGGCAATGCCGCGACCGGTGGCCTCGTCGACGCGCAGCATGCCACCGTCGGCGTGCTCGGCCAGCACGGTGTTGCCGCGCACGTAGCGGTCGTATTGTTCGGTGATGAAGGCGCGGCTGCACAGGTGCGGGCTGCCCAGCAGCGCAAGCAAAGTCGCGCGCAGTTCAGCGCCGGTGCCGGGTCGCGGCAGCCTGTCTGAGCGGTCCGCGTTCAGGGTGTCCTGCGATTCGGGGCGTGCGACCGGCCGCTGGTAGACCGGACCTTCGTGGGCGACGGTGCGCGGCGGCACGTCGACGACGGTCTCGCCGCGCCAGGTGATCCTCAACCGGTCACCCGCGGTCACCTCACCGATCACGGTGGCCGGCACGTCCCATTTGCGGCACACCGCCATGAACGCGTCGACGTTCTCCGGCGCCACGACCGCGCACATCCGCTCCTGCGATTCGCTGCACAGCACCTCGGCGGGTGTCATCTCCTTGGCGCGCAGCGGCACGGTGTCGAGGTCTATAGACATGCCACCGTCTCCGGCAGAGGCTAATTCCGATGTAGCACACGATAATCCGGCTCCACCAAGGTCTTGGATGCCGATCACCAGCTTGCCCGCGTAGAGCTCGAGGCAGCACTCGATGAGCACCTTCTCCATGAAAGGGTCGCCGACCTGCACCGAGGGCAGTTTCTTGCGCGAGCCGGTGCTGTCGAAGGTGTCCGACGCCAGCACCGACACCCCGCCGATACCGTCCAGCCCCGTCCGCGCACCGAACAAGATGATCTTGTTGCCGGCACCCGAGGCGAACGCCAGATGCAGATCCTCCTGACGCAATACGCCGACACACAACGCATTGACCAACGGGTTGCCGGCGTAGCACGAATCGAAGACAGTCTCGCCCCCGATGTTGGGCAGACCCAGCGAGTTTCCGTAGCCGCCGATGCCGCGCACCACGCCGTCGAGCACCCGGCGCGTGTCGGGAGCGTCGACGGCCCCGAACCGGAGCTGGTCCATCACCGCGACCGGTCGCGCGCCCATCGCCATGATGTCGCGCACGATGCCACCGACACCGGTGGCCGCACCCTGATACGGCTCGACGTAGGACGGGTGGTTGTGCGACTCCACCTTGAACGTGACGGCCCAGCCGTCGCCGATGTCGACGACGCCGGCATTCTCACCGATACCGGCCAGCATGCCGGCGCGCATCTCGTCGGTCGTGGTTTCGCCGAAGTAGCGCAGGTGCACCTTCGAGGACTTGTAGGAGCAGTGCTCGCTCCACATCACCGAGTACATCGCCAGCTCGGTGTCGGTGGGCCGCCGGCCCAGAATCTCACGGATCCGCTGGTACTCGTCGTCTTTGAGACCCAGCTCGGCGAACGGTTGCGGTTGGTCGGGCGTGGTCGCGGCATAAGAGACGGTGTCGATCGACCCGGGGACGGTCACGCCGATCAGTGTAGGGCGGCGGCGCCCGGGCTACCCCGACGTGGTGGCTGAGCGGACGGAGAACTATGTCGAGGCCGCCGGCGTCACGCCGGCGACAGGAACGCGCGCATCGCGGCCGAGTAGGCGGCCACGTCGTGCGCGCCCATCAGTTCGCGTGCGGAGTGCATCGCGAGTTGGGCGGCGCCGACGTCGACAGTCGGGATACCCGTCCGAGCTGAGACCAGCGGGCCGATCGTCGAACCGCACGGCAGGTCCGCCCGGTGCTCGTAGCGCTGCAGACCCACCCCCGCCTGTCGGCAGGCCAGCGCGAAGGCCGCAGCGGTGCGCCCGTCGGTGGCGTAGCGCAGGTTGGGGTGCACCTTGAGCACCGGCCCCGCGTTGGCCTGGATGAGGTGGCCGGGTTCGTGGCGCTCCGGATAGTTGGGGTGGGTGGCGTGCGCCATGTCCGCCGAGGCCAGCAGCGACGCCGGGAGGCGGCGCAGAAAGTCCTCCCGGGTCCCGCCGGCCGCGAGCACGATCCGTTCCAGGACAGCGCTCAGCAGGTTTGACTGCGCGCCGTGGTCCGAGGACGAACCGACCTCCTCGTGGTCGAAGAGCACCAACACCGGCAGGATGGCTTCCGGCGCCGTCTGAGGCTCGACGGCCAGCAGCGCCTCCATCCCCGCATAGCAGCTGGCCAGATTGTCCAGCCGCGGAGCGCTCAACAGGTCGGCCTGGGCGCCGACCACCGCCGAAGGGGTCAGGTCGTGCGTCATCAGGTCTGCAGCCAGCACGTCGGCCGGTGCCACGCCGGCCCGCTCGGCGACGTAACCGACGAACGATCCGGGCTGCCCGCCGATGCCCCACAGCGCGTTGAGGTGTCGCTGCGGGTCCAGGGTCAGCGACTTGCGGTCCTCGGCCAGATGGATGGCCAGTTGCGGCACCCGCAGGATCGGGTCGTCGATCCGGACGAGGCGGTGGCCGAGCCCGGCGCCCACACGCAGCGTCAGGCGCCCGCTGATCCCCAGATCGCGGTCCAGCCAGGAGTTGAGCCACGCTCCCCCGTAGGGCTCCAGCGCCACCACCCGCCAGCCGGCGACCAGCCGGTCGGGATGCTGCTTGACCCGGAGGTTGGGGCTGTCGGTGTGGGCGCCGATGATGCGGAACGGGCCGTCGGGTCCCTCGGAGTTCCAGGCCACCAGTGACCCGGCCCGCACCGTGAAGTACCGGCCGGGCCGGTCCGGCCAGCGATCGGTCTCGCCGAGTTCGGTGTACCCGGCGTCGCGCAGCCGCCCAGCTACCGTGAAGCAGGCGTGAAATGGCGACGGCGAGGCATCGATGAAGTCGCAGAGGCCTCGTGCGCTGGCCGCGGTCGTCCCGTCGTTTCGCTCACCGGACACGTTCACCATCATGGCTTGCCGGATGTCGCAGGCTGCACGGCGGGGCCGACTGCCCGGCTCCTTACTCGCACCGGTTACGGCGCTCGCCGTCGCCGCGCTAGGGTCATCAGAGTGCCCTCGGTCCAGCCGCAACCCATTCTCTCGCCGTTGACTCCTGCCGCCATATTCCTTGTGGTGACCATCGACGACGGCGGGGAGAAAACCGTGCACGACGCGCTACCCGACCTCTCCGCGCTGGTGCGGGCGCTGGGTTTCCGCGACCGGGCTAAACGGCTGTCGATGATCACCTCCGTCGGCTCCGACGCCTGGGACCGGTTGTTTTGCGGACCGCGGCCCGCCGGACTGCACCGCTTCGTCGAACTCCGAGGGCCGCGACACACGGCCCCGGCCACTCCCGGCGACGTGCTGTTCCATATCCGGGCCGAAAGCATGGACGTCTGTTTCGAGTTGGCCGGCCGAGTCCTCAAAGCCATGGCCGGTGCGGTCACCGTCGTCGACGAGGTGCACGGGTTCCGGTTCTTCGACAACCGCGACCTGCTGGGGTTCGTCGACGGCACCGAAAACCCGGCCGGACCAATCGCGCTGAGCGCCACCACGATCGGCGACGAGGACCCCGACTTCGCCGGTTCCTGCTACGTGCACGTACAGAAGTACGTGCACGACATGCCGGAGTGGGAGTCACTTCCGGTCCCCGAGCAGGAACGCGTGGTGGGTCGCACCAAGCTCGACGACATCGAACTCGACGAGGACGTCAAGCCCGCCAACTCGCACGTCGCGCTCAACGTCATCACCGACGACGACGGCGCCGAGCTGAAGATCGTGCGGCACAACATGCCGTTCGGCGAGGTCGGCAACGGGGAATACGGCACCTACTTCATCGGCTACTCACGCCGGCCCGCGGTGACCGAGCAGATGATGCGCAACATGTTTCTCGGCGATCCGCCGGGGAATACGGACCGCATACTCGACTTCTCCACCGCGCTCACCGGGGGAATGTTCTTCGCCCCCACCGTCGACTTCCTCGACGACCCGCCGCCGCTGCCCAGCACGCCGGGAGCGCGGCGACCCGGTTCGGCTTCCGACTCCACCTGTCACAACGGCTCGCTTTCGATCGGCAGTCTGAAAGGAACGTCCTGATGAACAACCTCTACCGCGAGTTGGCACCGGTCACCGAAGCGGCGTGGTCCGAAATCGAACTGGAAGCCACCCGGACGTTCAAACGCCACATCGCCGGACGGCGGGTGGTCGACGTCAGCGGCCCCGACGGGCCGGCGGCCGCGGCGGTCGGCACGGGACGGCTGTTGGACGTGGAGGCACCCACCGACGGCGTGGTCGCTCATCTGCGTGCGACCAAACCGCTTGTCCGGCTGAGGGTTCCGTTCACCTTGTCCCGCTATGAGGTCGACAACGTCGAGCGTGGTGCGTCCGACGCCGACTGGGACCCGGTCAAGGCCGCCGCCAAGAAGCTCGCGTTCGTCGAGGACCGCGCCATCTTCGAGGGCTATCCCGCGGCGTCGATCGACGGCATCCGCAGCTGCACCTCCAACCCTTCGGTGGCCTTGCCGGCGGACCCGCGTGACATGCCCGATGCAATTTCGCAGGCGTTGACCGCCCTGCGGCTGGCCGGCGTCGACGGGCCTTACTCGGTGTTGTTGTCCGCCGATGCCTACACCAAGGTCAGCGAGACCACCGAGCACGGATATCCGATCCGCGAGCACCTCAGCCGGCTGGTCGACGGGGACATCATCTGGGCTCCCGCCATCGACGGCGCCATGGTGCTGACCACCCGCGGCGGCGATTTCGACCTGCAGTTGGGCACCGACGTCGCGATCGGCTACACCAGCCACGACACCGATACGGTGCAGCTGTATCTGCAGGAGACGATGACGTTCCTGTGCTACACCGCGGAGGCGTCGGTCTGCCTGGGCTGCTAGTGTCCCGCGCTATCAGGACCGGGATCAACGAACCTCGTTCTCTATCAAACGCGGTCGGCGGGTGGACGCAACGCAGGCGACCGGGCCTCGCCGTGGCGTCAACTGGGATAGTTGATGCATAAAACCCTTCGCGAACCGCGCGTGCCGGGACGTCGTCGATCGCTCCGCCGCGGGCGTGGCACCGCGCTGGCCGGTGGCGGTGATGGCCACTAGCCATGCCCACCACACCGTCCGTCCTTGTTTTCGATGTCAACGAGACGCTCGTCGACATCGATTCCCTGGCACCGCTTTTCGAACATCTGTTCGGCGACCGTCGCATCCTGCGTGAATGGTTCGCCCAGCTCGCCATGTATTCGATGACCGCCACCCTGGTGCAGAGCTACGTGGACTTCGTCACCCTCGCCCGGGGCGTGCTGCGCATGCTGGGCGAGGCCTACCGGGTCGGCGTCACCGACGACGACCTGGACCGGCTGAGGACGGGACTGCTCACGATGCCGGCGCACGCGGATGCGGCCGACGGGCTCGCCGCACTGCGCGACAGCGGCTTCCGGCTGGCCACCCTGACCAACTCACCGCCCAACCCGGACGGGCGCACGGCGCTGGAAAACTCGGGGCTGGCGGTCTTTTTCGAGCAGCGCCTCAGCGTCGATGACCGGCGTGCGTTCAAACCCGCCCCGACGGTGTACCGGTATGCGTGCGAGACGCTCGGGGTGCCGCCCGGCGAGTGCATGATGGTGGCCGCCCATCCGTGGGACCTGCTCGGCGCGCAAAACGTCGGTTTCCGCGCCGCCCTCATCACGCGGCCGGGCAATCCCCCGCTACCCGTCGACGGGTTGCCGCAGCCCGACCTCGTCGTCGGTGACCTGCGCCGGCTCGCGCAGCGCCTAACGGGGTCGCGCTGAAATGCACGGCGCCGAACGTGTTCTCAGTGCGAGAAATCGGCCGAAATCTCGCCGCCAGTACACGCTCGGCGCTCAGTGAATAGCTCAGTGAATAATTGAACGATGGCAACCTCGGACGGCTTTCACCCCGACTTCGACGACACGACCCCGGCGACCCCACGCGTGCACCACGTCAGGGCGTCGGACCTCAGCGCCGACACCGCCCAATCAGAGGGGATGCGGCGCTTCGCCGCCCTGTCCGGCCGGTCGGTCGGCGCGGCGAAGCTGTGGATGGGCGAGACGCACGTCGCCCCGCAGGCGGTGTCGTCCAACCACCATCACGGCGAATCCGAGACCGCGATCTACGTGCGCAGCGGCCGCCCTGAGTTTGTGTTCCATGACGGTGTCGCCGAGGTGCGCATCTCGACGGTGCCCGGCGACTACGTCTTCGTTCCGCCCTACCTGCCGCACCGGGAAGAAAACCCCGACCCGACCGCGCCCGCCGAGGTCGTGATCGCCCGCAGCACGCAAGAGGCCATCGTGGTCAACCTGCCCGGGCTCTATCCACTCTGAATCTGCTTGCCGCAAAGCGTTCCCAGGCCCGGCCACTCAGCCGATTCTCAACAGATTCTTCGGTTTTGGCCGG